>NZ_CP101459.1:600000-768154 GCF_024362525.1 Natrononativus amylolyticus | reverse complement strand
ACGGAGTCGAGTATCGAGGCGTGTATGCCGCCTATATTTACTGCTCAACAGTGAAAGCAGCACAACCGCCTGGTATCCCTACGGACGATCAATTTTGCGGCTTTTTCGGGACCCACATGCTCTGTATTAAGCGTCCGACCTTCCGCATTGATCACTCCTCAGTCCGTGCCACATTCGCGTTCTGAATTCAGCACGGCTTTGTTAATATCATTAGTAGCTGATAGATGTAGCCGCGTTAGGTTCGCGCCCTGTATCTTGCACGCCTCGCTCAACCCATACCTCAAGTGTCCAAACAGCGTGCAACATCCAGAGGGCTAATTCAGCACGTCGGTAGACTTTATTTCGCCCAATTGATTTTGAGTACCTGAAAGGTGAGCATGCGAACTCCTTGTCTTATCCAGTTGCGACTGCCCTTTTGAAAGAGTCTACATAGTTTATTGATAGATTTTTTACCCGTCTAATGTTCTTGCTAATACATTTCATTTGTTTTTATCTCATTTTTCCTACTTTGGTTGGTGAATGGATAAGTAAGTGATAGTTGGTGTGAAGTGAAGTCATGTCTGATCACAACAGACGGAGTTTCATGAAGAAGGGTGCTGGAGCAGCGTTCGTCATGGGTGCCGCGATGCCGGTTGGGAGCACTGTCGCGGACGAGGGTGACGAGACCGCTGTCCCTGATCCCGGAGAGATACTCCCGGAACCGTACGCGAGCGAGGAGTGGACCGGCCCGAACGCGGGTCCCGGTCACACGCGACACGTCTCGGCTGACTACGAGTTCGACTCGGACGACCTCGGCGTCGCCTGGACGTTCGAACACGGTGGCAACGCGGTGGTCGCCGACGGCACCGTCTACGTTAGCAGTTCGGAAGGTGTCTTCGCACTCGACGAAGAAGACGGATCAGTGCTGTGGGAGACGGCAGAAATCGATACGGATATTGGCTACAGTGTCGCGACGGTGACCGCCGCCTACGGCTCGTTGTACCTCACAAACGAGGACGGCGTCATCGCGCTGGATCAGGCAGACGGAAGCCTCGAGTGGAGCTACGAGATCGAGTGGGAGGAAATATACGAAGAGGACGATGACCGTGACGGCGTAAGAGTATACGAGCCGACCGTCGCCTACGGGGCGGTGTTCATCGTCGACGACGGAACGTTGTACGCCCTTGAGGCGGACGATGGGTCGGTGCGTTGGGAGCGAGAGTCGTTCACCGCGGCTCCACCACAAGACGACCAGGAACTCGGCTTCAACTCCGCAGCTGTCGCCGTCTCAGACGGCCGAGTGTACTCGAACAGCGACGACCTTTTGGGCGAACATCTTGTGGCGCTCGACGTGGTGACCGGTGAGTCGCTCTGGTCTAATCGTTTCGGGGCAACACAAGGATACGTCGAGGGCGCGAATTCTGCAGCCGTCGCGATGGGCGGCCGAGACGAAGAGTATACCCTCCACGATCCGGAAACGGGCGACAGGCTTGAGCAAGGTTGGTATATGTCCGGACTCGTCTTCGACGACGAGATCGTGATTTCGTCATGGCGGGACCGCGTGTACGCAACCGGCTTCAATACGGATGCCGAATGGGAGTGGTGGTCTAATGACTCTGACTGGAACGAGACGTACGAAGGCGAACACCGGTACTTCTCCAGACCGGACGCAATCGTCGGAGATACGCTGTTTTTCGACTTCAGTGATGGGTTCGATGACGAACTCGCTGGAACGCTTGCTGCCGTGAATAAGTACGACGGTGAGTTCAAATGGACCATCGAGAACGACCGGACGTTCCGGGCGTTCAGCAATGGGACGTTCTACCTTTCGGACGACGAACTCGTTGCGCTTCGAGAACTCGAGGACGAGGATGACGACTCGGACGACGGAGACGGGGAAGATCACGACGACGAAGAGGAGGGAGACGGTGACGAGAACGGAGAGGATGGAGAAGACGGAGAGGACGGAGAGGGCGAAGACGAAGAGGAGGATGATGGTGACGAGGGTGAAGATGACAAAGATGACGAAGAGCCAGCGACGGACCTTTCGATCAGCGTCTCGAGCCCCGAGACTATCGCGCTCGAGGAGAACACGACCTTTGACGTTACTGTGCAAAACGCGGGTAACGTGGATGCGGATACGAGCATCACCCTCGAGGTGTGTCGAGTGTGCAGAGCGATCGGCGCCGAAATCCCCGCCGGGAGTTCGAAAACCGTCCGGATCGGCGTCTACGGTGGCGATGTCGGTCGAGAAGGCGAGGTCGATTGGACGGTGACCGTCGACGGCGAGCGAGAAACCGGGACGGTGACCATCGACTAAGCCAGCCGACCGACTCTTGGCATGCGTTTCGGAAGTGAGAGAAATGAGAACCACCGCTGCGTTTGATGTTCGGAAACACACTACCGACTGACGATCTGTTGCTGGTCAGTATGGTACCTTCGTCGCCCGTACTAACCAACCACTCCCGTCGTACATTGGGCCAGATCTCGTGGGACATTCGCGCCCTGGGCCTTGTTTAGACGCAGCAGAAACCGGCTCTACCGCTTCGTTCTTAACGTGTGAATCTGTACCGTGCGGTGGTGTCTACTGCGTTCTGCTCAGCCGAAATGACTCCCGGACCGCCCGTTCAGGAGCGTCTAAACAAAGCCTAGAGGGTGTATGCAGCAGTTCTCCCACGGCCGACAATACAGTTATTCTCGATTCAAGCGTACACCTATTGTTATGCCGGGTATCCAGTGCAACGGGGCGAACCTCTACTACGAGGATCACGGCGACGGGGCACCGATCATCTTTCTTCACGGTGCAACGGCGGGCCTTAGGTACTTCGAACCGCAATTGACCGGTCTTTCGGACGAGTACCGGTGCCTCGCATTCGATTTTAGAGGCCACGGTCGGTCAGAGAAGACCGAACTCGGTCATACGCTGCCACAACACGCTCGTGACTTCCACGCGTTTCTCACTCAGCTCGACCTTGACGAGGCAGTGGTCGTCGGTTGGTCGATGGGCGCAATCGTGTCGTGGGAGTACATTGATCAGTTCGGCACGGATCGAATCCGCGCGTTAGTTGACGTGGATATGGAACCTTCACCGTTGCAGCGGGCGGATTACGACTACGGGAGCTACAGCGTAGAGGGACTCAGGGACGCGCTCGTTCGTATCCAAACGAACCCCTTGGAGCACCTCGACCGACAAATCGAGGCATTGCTCAAAGATCCCCCGTCTCGTGAGCGACGAACCATGATGTTCGACGAGTCCTCCCGAACCCCGTCACCAATCTCGGGAGCGATGCTTCTCGAACTGATGCGCGATTACCGAGACGTCCTCCCCGCAATCGACGTCCCGACGCTGGTTTGCGCCGGTGCAGACGAGAAGTGGCGCAGCGTCGAATCCGTCGAGTACGCAGCAGACCTCATCCCGAACGCCCGATTCGAACTCTTCGAGGAAAGCGGACACTGTCTCACCATCGAAGAGCCCGAGAAATTCAACCGAGTGGTGAGCGACTTCGTCGCGTCGCTGTGACCGATACGCGCTCTGTATCTTGCACGCCTCGCTCAACCCATACCTCAAGTGTCACGAACGGCGTGCAACATCCAGAGGATGAGTGCAGCACGCTGACTCGGTTTATTTCACTCAGTCTCATCTGAACTACCCGGTATAGAACCTGCGAACGTGCCGATACTACGAAATAAGCAAATCTTTTTGTGTCTCACGTACGTCTCACACAAGTTTGAGTACTGACACCGATGGCGGCGGCAAGGACACCGAGAAGATCGATGTCCGCGTCCCTGTAGCAATGCTCGAACAGATCGACGAGGAGTACGAGCGTCGGGGGTACACGTCGCGTTCAGAGGCGATCCGCGACGCTCTGCGCGACTGGCTGAACCCATCGGCAGAACTCTCTAAGGAGCTCCTCGCCAACCTCGAGGAGAGCAGCAAGCAGCGCGAGCGTGGCGAAACTCACAGCGCCGACGAGGTGCGGAAGCGACTCGGCCTCGACGGCGACGAATGACGGACGTCGAGTACTCCGAGCAAGCCATCGCCCATCTTGAAGACCTCGATCCACAGGTCGCCGATCGCGTGATGAACAAGGTCGACGAGGCGACCGAGTGGACCGAACACCGCCTCGGAAAAACTCTCGGGCTATCCGTACTACAAGATCCGGGCAGGTGACTGGCGGGCGATCATCACGTGGGACCGTGAGAACGATATCCTCGTTGTCGAGGCGGTTGGCCATCGACGCAACATCTACGACCGCCACCTTCCACCGTGATCTTTTGCGTTAGGTGCACGTGCTTATTGAACATCGCTTAACAGGTGCCTTCATCAGACTCTTCAATGTCATGTATATTGACAGAGGGATTATCGAAGTAAAACGTTGCACTATAGCAGTCCGCAGACAAATCTCGTCCCGAAAAATCACCGGGAATTGATGTCATCCCGATGTCGTCGTCTGTAGCCCACAATAAGGAATATTTGGCTGGCTCAGTTGACCACGATGGGTCAATAACTTCGTATCCCTCGGCTGCTTTTATCTCATTCTCGTAGATGGGTGCGTTATCACGTCTCAGTTGTAATTGTACAGATTTTGTCTCTTGGCTCCGATTATACACGAATAGCGTTCCGAGTCGAACCCCTGTTTCAGAACCCAATGGATTCTGATTTGCACATCCTGCAAGCGATGAAGCACCGAGTGTTGCAAGCAAATGCCGACGAGATACCGAGGAGTCATCCATGTGGATAGTAATTCATTTGCGGTGATAAGTTTTCACCCATGATGCTATCTGTAGAGCCTGTACTCTCCGAGCACTCCCCCTTTACGGAAGTCAAGAACCCCTCTCGAGAGACGGTCAAACGTGTGATGACGTTCATCGATCGCTTCGGGAAGGACCTCTTCGAGATGCGGTGGGCGAAACACACCGGACGGAACACCAACGAGATCGTGATCGATCGCGAGGCCTGGCTCGACTACACGGAGACGCTGACTAACAGCGCCACCGAACCCACACCGAGTGAGGTAGACGGGGGCTCACCAGAACCGACGTCGCTCTCGAAGACGAGACATACACGAGATGATCGAGACACCTCGTAACGGTGTTGTGACGCCCCTCGAGAGGGGAGTCGTGACACCACCAGTTCGAACTCCCACCCACCACATTGAGAACCCACCCAAACCAGGATAGTTGCAGTCTGTGTGCGGTGTATGTACCGGCCGGCTATGGTGGGGTGTTACGCCTCTCGTTTAACTCTCGTAATGAACTCAAGAAACGAAGAGATCTGTCACGTCACACCTCTCGTTCGGTGGGCGTCACAACAGTGTGACTCTACCAGAACACCCTCCCCGTCGTCGGAGACCGTCGAACGTCAGAATCACTCGCAAAGACAATCGCGTGTCCGGGTTAGCTGGACGATCTCTTCGTGGAGTTTCGTCGCAAGCCGGTAGATTGTTTGAGCACGGTATTCTCCGGCGACACCCGTTCGATAGTAGGATTCTGACCGGTTCTCGATCCACAGTTCCTCGAGACGATCCGCAACCTCTTCTGAGAACAGGCCTGCTCGCACGCCCAGTTCGTACACTTCCGTATGACGCTGCCCAGCGACGTCGTATCCCTTCTCTTCGACGTAGAACTGAATCGAGCGCTCGATAGCAACGAAAGACGCTTCGATAATCACAGTGAAGTGACCGTTTCGCTCGAGCAGAAACCCCGCTGCATCGAGGAGACGGCACGCCTTCCGCAGCTGAAGCACAGCTGGATCGGAGACGTGCTCGAGACCAACCTCTGGATTTTCAGGTCTCCGCTGGAATGCATCTTCCGCGTTTCCAAGTGCGATCTCGAGATCCTTCGACGTGACGTCCTCCCACGACTAAAGTCGTGAGCTTCCCCTCCAACGCGTGATTCAGTCGTCTGAACCACCGGGGGCAACGTTCCCACGCATCCGCGTGGTACTCTGGGTTACGGGTGCCTCTTTGGTCGACTGACCAGAGCGTTTCACTGTCCACTCGTGGTCGTTCCACTCAAGGCATGGCACTGAACTGGAGTGTCCATCCGCCGTCGTGTTCTCTCGGGCGGCCGTAGGTCGCGCCATCGACCCACTTGCTCGAACCTCGATACCCTCCTCCGCGTGCTTCCGCAGGAAATTCGCCGACCCCGCAACATCAGCATGTCCCTCGCGACCACACGCATAACACTGGAGTAAATCACCGCTCCGATGCACATCCCTGCTCTCACACTCGGGGCACTCGGACGACGTCCCCGCCTCTGACTTCTCAGTGACGGTTATCCCGTACTCGAGCTCTAACACGTCGTTGAGACGTCGTCGGAACCGCCCATGTGCCCAGAACAGGTCGGTCTTTTCGTTCACCGTCGCGGACCAGTGTTTCGCTCGCATGTCGCCCAACGCACCGACGGTGAGTTCGGACACGCCTCTCTCGACGAGCCACTCGCCGAGGTCTCGAATCAACGCATCCATCAAATGATTGCGTTGCTCACCACGCTTGCGATATACGCGTCGGATTTGCTTGCTCGACCACTCATCGTCGTCGAGGATGGCCTGTAACTCGGCGATTCGCTCCGTGTGAGTGTGGAACGTGTGGAACGCCGGTCTCCCCTGGTAGATGCGGTGGTCGCCTTGGGTTGTCGTGACGGCGGCGAGATTGTTCGCACCGATGTCCACCGCTGCCACTACCTCGTCGCCGCGTTCGGAAGTGGCCAGTGAAGTGGATGAATGAGTGTCGCGTCGGCGTGGAGGTGTGTCCTCATTGCCGACGGTTCGGTGTGCAGTGAACGTTTCGGTGTCTCTGTCGTACACGAGTTCTAACCGACCTTGTTTGCCCGTCCAACGGAGTTGCCCTGCAACTTCCAAGCGTAACCGTTCGTAGTATCCGAGCCCGTACTTCTCTTTCAGGTCCATACCAACAGGAATCTCTAAACGACTTCTGTCGCCGAGTTCGAGCGTGTACTGGTCGTTGCGGATGACGGTATGTAGTTCGCGGTTTCCGTCGAGTTTCCAGTACCCGGGTGGGGATGGCCTGTCCGTGACTTTCGCGTTGTCGGGGTTTCGGTAATTCGAGAGAAGTTCGAAGTAGGATTTCCACGACTCCCAGTTCTTTTGTACGAGTTGCTGAGGTGCCGCAGACCCGAGTGTGTGTTTGTATTGTTGTCGATAGTCTTCTTGGGAGACCGCTCGCTTCACGGTGGATTTCAACTCGCTGACCGGGACGCGGTCGTCCGCGTTGTCTTGTGCGTTGAAGAGAGTTTGTCTGCGGTCGTAGTTGACTTGGTTGTTGCAGGCCGCTGACGCGTCCAACAGTTCGAGGAGGAGGAGCTCGTCGCGGTGCGAGCGGGGCCTCACCTCGAACGTGTCGGTTCGCGTCATTACTATTTGTCACGAGATATACCGTGATAAACGTTCCGAGTGGTTACGAAGCAAATGGTTAACGTGTTCGAACCCGATTGTTTCTGCATGAATCGAGACAGGGACAGTGGAGGAGAGTTCAAGCCTATCGTGTCCGATGACGACGTATTGGATGTGTTGAGGGGTGCGGATACTCCTGTGTTGACGACGCAGATGATTGCGGATGAATTGCCGGTGTCGAGACAGGCGGTGTATGAACGATTGCGGAAGTTACACGACTCAGAGGAGGTTGGTCGAATGAAGGCTGGTTCGCGGGCTGTTGTATGGTGGGTTGGCGACGAATCGGAGTAACGTGGGAATCACCGGCCGAGCGGGGGAATGTGGCTTGTGTAAGTCTGCCTATCGCTCGGACCCACGACTTCAGTCGTGGGCTTACGCTATCATTGTGTCACTGGCGTCCACCTCCAAAGAGGTCGCGTCTCACGTGTCGAAACGCCTCACTGTCGGATAGGATAACCCCCTTGTGTAGTATCGGGTGCAGATCCCCGCCTCGTCTCCGGGCGCTCTCAGGTGACTCAACGAAGACTTCAAACTCGTACCGCTGTCCATCGATCGAGTCTGCTTCGAGATCGGCAATGATCTCGGAGATGGCCCGTCGTGCGGGTACTAACTCACCGTCATCGTCAACGAAGACGAAGACGTCGATATCGCTGACGCGGTCTGCGTCACCTCGTGCGACACTTCCAAAGCAGACGATTCCAGCGACAGATGAGAGTTCCTCGTCGATTTGATCCACGAATCGTCGAAGGGGAGGACGGAACTCTGATTGTGGGATCTCGAGAAACGGGTCGTCTGCCCCGTGTAGTCGATGCTCCTCGATCCGATACAGTGTCTTGTTCCCGGCGTCGCGCCTGCGAATCAGTTCCATCGCTTCAAGTAAGGACAGCGCCTTCGAGACGCTGGGACCTCCAAACCCGGTCAGTCTCTGCAGATCCCGGTTCGAAAACTCGGTGGACGGATTTTGCGCAACGATCTCGAGAATTTCGTCCATTGCCTCGTACCTGAAGATTTGCTCGTTCGGAAGGGGGAGCCGTATCTCGACGTCCATCTGTTATACTATATATAACGCGTTACATCCCATATAACGGTTTGCCTGTGTGCCAAAACACGACGTCGGTTACCCGGCGACGGTGACGTATCGGAGACGGCATGGGAGGGCGTCATTGAATGTTTTTCCGCGCTGCTTTCGATTATCCAACGATCCATCGTCTTGTGATGGTCAAATAACCCTGACCTCAAATTGCCAGTCATCGATTCTCATCACAAAAATATTGAAGCCGCTGCGGTTGATAGTGTGTATCATGACCCCAAACCTCACACTCGAGCCGGTAGATGACATCCCCACTGAATCCCGAGTTTGCCATTACGACGAACTGGGGGAAGGCGCAAAAGAAGAGTTCCCGATCCTTACTGGGGCTACTGACGTTGCTGTCGATCACTCGATTGCAGATGGATTACAGGGGTGTGACCTCGTGAAGTACACCAACTACTACGAGGTTTCCGTCAGCTAACCGACGTACTGTAACTCCCACTCTCGTCGTTCCTCAATTGCTCGCTCACCTGCGTCCGTGATAGCGTAGTAATTCGTTCGTCTATCGAGCTTTCCTTTTTCGACCAACTCTTTGTTCACCACGGTATCGAGATTGGGGTACAGTCGCCCATGATTGATGTCAGTATCGTAATACTGCTCAACCTCCACTTTGACTTCTTGGCCGGATGGTCGGTTAGCACCGGCAATGACGTACAGTAGATCTCGTTGGAACCCTGTGAGGTCGTCCATCTCACAAGACACTTCAGTAAACGTGCTATTTGTTACCGATCCCGTAGTCCGGTGTAGGCTCACTCAACCGAGGAGTAGGCGGTGTCGCTAGCCTTGCTAAACTAGTGTATACCCATTGCCTCGATTTGCTCTTGAGATCGATTTCGGATCGTAACCTCATTGACATCCTCACCGCGCCTAAAGGCGCGGGAATCCTCACGTTGGGGGTCTCGGCTCATGCCGAACCACCACGAGAGCGACTTTCTCCTACGTGTGTAGGATACTCCGGTTCGTGCGCGCTTCTTTGGGACTTTCGTGAGAGTGTGGTATCTCCGACCAGTCGTGGCCGTCCCACTCGAATCGCACGGGCCGTGCCATCGGCCGTGGTACGTCTGTTTCGTGCCGTCTCAGGAACGTCTCGCTTGCGACGAGATCTGCGTGGCCCTCGAACCCACACGAACACGTGAGCGTGTCTTGGCGTCGAGTCGTATCCTCGGTCGAACCGCAGCTCGGACACTCTTGGCTGGTCCACGCTTCCGACCGTACTTCGACTGCCATTCCGAACTCCTCGGCGGTACACGCCAACCGGTCGATGAACGCCCGGAATGCCCAGAAGTTGTGCGTCTTCGCGTTCGTCCGAACCGACCAGTGCGTCTCGAGTACGTCGGTTAAGTCGCCGACGTACACCGTCGAAACACCCTCGTCGTAGAGCCGTTCTACGAGATCGCGAGCAAGCGCGTCCATGGCATGGTCGCGTCGCCGCGTCCGTCTGCGGTACAGCCGTCGAATACGGCTCGACGAGTATCTTCCCTCTCGAAGTTTTGACTGTAGCCGGGCGATCTCTCGCGTGGTCTCGCGGAACCGCTCGAAGAGGCCGCGACCCTCGTACAGGTACTGCTGGCCGGTCGCGGTCGTACAAGCGACGATATTGTTCGCACCGATATCCAGAGCGGCGGTTTCGTCCGCCAGTGGTGAATCCTGTCGAGAAGTATCGATAGTGACAGGCTGAAAGGCTCTGAATTGGTCCGAAGCCTCGTCGTAGTACAGTTCCAACCGACCCTGCTTGCCGTCCCACTTGGGAATGCCTGCGACTTCGAGACGAAGCCGACCCGTGTGGTCATACTTCGCCTTGAGTTCCTTTCCGACCGGAATCTCGAGACGGGAACGCTTTCCGAGTTCCAGTGTGTACTGGTCGTTTCGAACGTAGGTTCGCAACGTGCGGCCGTCCTCCTCGTTGCCCCAGTAACCGGGCGGGGAACAGTGTTCGCCCTTCCCTTTGAGCGAGAAGAACGAGTTCCACGCGCTCTTGCTCTTGCGGATGAGTTGTTGAGCAGTGGCGCTTCCGAGAACGCCGACGTACTGTTTGCGGTAGTCGGCGGTGTCCCAGACGCTTTCGCCGTCGAAGTACTGTTGGCGTCGTTCGAACGTGAGTTCGTTCCAGAGGCTGGCAGAAGCGTCCAACAATTCGTGTAGCAACTCCCGGTCCTGTTCGGAGCGGGGGCGTACAACGAACTGGTTGGTCCGCTTCATCAACTACTTCTTGGGACGTAAGACACATAAGTGTGTGGTTTGTGTGATAGTATATGGTTGAGATTCGAATCGAGTTCGACGACGATGAGCAGTACGAGCGGTTGAAAGAACTCAAGAAACGCCGTGGCCTAACGTGGAAGGGATTGCTCCTCGAAGGCGAGAAGCGCGTCCGCGAGGAGACCCCTGACGGGCAATAGTCGGCGGTTGTTCGGCAGTGCCTATCGCTCAACCCCCGCCTGAAGACGGGGGCATGCGCTTTATTTTGTGTCACCTGCGCAACGTCCGCGACCTCTCTTTGTGTTTTCTTTTCGTTACACAGCAATAGACAGCCGGCGGCTGATCGACTCAGTGAGGCCCAACTTGAACGCAATCGTCGGTACCATCTCGGGTACTCGGCGGATTCATGAGTTATCCTGGCCAGAACGAGACGGGCGACGGGACGCTGCTGTGGTCCGACCGGGCCTGAAGAACGGCTTCCTGCGGAGACCGACCGCCTCGAGGAACTCCAGGCCCGCGAACTCGAGAAAGGGGCGCATCTCCGAACCGAGACCGTCGACCCCCACGAGATCGACGTCCCCGACGGCAAACTCGAGAAACTCACCAAAGACGACGGCCACACCTACTACCGCCTCCCGGAAAGCGAGGATCCGCTCGAGCGGGGTTCCACGATCACGCTCGCCCACGGCGACCTGCTGCCGATCCAGCAACTCGCCCGCATGGACGAGGAGATGCTCCGGTCGACGGCGAACTCGCTCCCGACGCGCCTCGCCGCCAACCTCTGGCAGGCCCGCACCGACCCGAGTGTCGGCGACAACCCCTGGGAGCCCGGCTCCAAGACCGTCAGAGAGTTCGTCAAAGCGAGCGACCTAAAACACTGGATCCGCCGCCAGGAACCCGGGACCAGTGAGACGTACGCCAAGAAACTGGTCTCACGGACCATCGACGCGCTCATGGACCTGTCGAGCCACCGGCTGGCGATCCGCAAACGGACCGAACGCAAGAACGGGCTCGAGTACACAGAGCGCCGCCTCCTCGTCCCCGCGGATGCGGAGCTCCCGGGTGAGACACACACCAGGTCCGAGCGGCCGGTGACAGCTGGCGTCCACGGGGAGGCCTGACCACAGGGAGACGACACCCTCGAGAGGGCACACACTCACCAAGAGAACCCTCCCATACCAAGACAGCGCGGGTGTCCGAACGTCGGCTACCGGTGGGTCTCTCCGTCGATCGGTCCGTCGTCGGGACTGCACACGACACGCTCTCGAGATCCACCGAGGACACCAGCTGTCTACGGACTCGGTCCCGAACAGGGCGAGGTTCACAGCCGGTGTCTCGACGAGACTGCACTCGAATCGTTCCGACCGATACGCCTAACCCGCTCTCGACCGAGGCCTCGTCCATGGAACACATCGCCCACCGCGGGTGTGCCGATCAGTTTCCGGAGAACACGGTGCGCGCGATCCGGGCCGTCGCCGAGGTCGTCGACCGGATCGAACTCGACGTCATGCAGTGTGGCTCGGGCGAGGTCGTGCTCTTTCACGACGCGACGACCGACGCACTCACCGGCGAGTCTCACACGGTCGCCGACACCGACTACGCCACCCTCCGGGACCTCGAGGTGTGCGGAACGACCGCCCGGATACCCACACTCGAAGACGCACTCGAAGTGCTCCCGACGACCGTGGACGTCCAACTCGATCTGAAACAGGCCGGGATCGCAGAGGCGGTCCGGCAGGTCGTCGATCGGTACGACCACGACGTCTACATCTGTTCGACCGATCCCGAGATTCTGGCGGCGGCAACTGAGTTGCCCTGGGAGATCCGCCCGGGGTTCGTCTCGTTCCCCCACTTTCAGTACGAAGACGTCGATCCGGCATCGATCACGGCCGCCGAGCGCCGCGAGGCGATCGACACCGCAACGGGCCTCGAGTGCACCTTCCTCGAGGTTCCTCAAGAACTGTGTGTCCACACGGACATCGTCGAGGCGGCCCACGCCGCCGGCCTCGACGTCGTCGCCTGGACGATCCGCACGCGTGCCCAGCTCGAGGCGGTCGCGGCCGCGGACGTCGATGCGGCGATGATCGATCGAATCGATATCCTGTAGACGGACCAAACCCCTATACTGCGACATCACCTGATACACAATATGTACGGTTCGCGCGCCCGCCTCGGCCTCATCATCCCCTCCTCGACGACGAGCGAACCGGAGTACACCGGCGCGGTCCCCGAGGACGCCTCGGTCCACGTCGCCCGGATGCGCCTCGAGGACACCGCGACCGCGGAAACCCTCCGTGAGATGCTCGACTCCGTCGAGCGCTGCGGGTCGTTGCTCGCGACTGCCAACGTCGACGCCATAGGCTTTGCGTGTACGGTCGGGAGCCTCCTCGACGGCCCGGAGACAGCCACCGACATCGAACGCCAGCTATCGAGGTTGACTGACGGCCCGGCCGTCGCGACTGCCGCAGCCGTCGACCGCGCCCTCGAGACCCTCGGCGTGCACACGGTCGCGGTCGCGACTCCCTACATCGACGACCTCAACGACCTGGAGCGAGCGTTCCTCGAGGCGTGTGGGTACGAGGTGACGGCGATCGACGGCCTCGGCCTCGAGAGCGATCTGGCGATGGGCGCCCAACCGCCGTCGCGGGCCGCCCGACAGGCACGTGCAGTCGACACCCCTGACGCCGACTGCGTCTTCATCAGCTGTACGAACTACCGGACCTTCGAGATCATCGACGACCTCGAAGCCGACCTCGGAAAGCCCGTCGTATCGAGCAATCAGGCGACGCTCTGGAACCTGCTCGAGGTGGCCGGGGTCGAACATGACCGCCCGTCGCTGGGCACGCTCTTCGATCGGTCTCTCTGACCCGCCACCGGCGGCCTCTACGGGCGAGTGCCCGACCTGCTCTAGTCGGCCACCGGAGGGAGTGCCAGCACAATGTGCCCCAGTGTCAACTTATATGATCGGTGACTCGAAATCCCCTTCCATGCTAGTCACAGGCACAGAGATGCCGCTGAGTTCGTACCTGTTCATCGGATTCATAGTGGTGTTCTTTCCGGTGCTCGGGTGGGCGTTATACAGACACATGATGAGCAAGGCGTGGGTCCGTGAGGGGCGAGACACGTGAGCGTCGATATCCAGATCTGGGTCGGATTCAGTCTGTACCTGCTCACGGTATTGGGCATTGGGGTGTACGCCTACGTCTCCCGACCCGACGAGACGCTGTCGGATTACCTGCTGGGCGATCGGTCGATCGGGTCGGTCGCGACGGCGTTTACCGGCGCGACATCGGTGGCCAGCGGCTACCAGTTCGTCGGACTGGTCGGCACGGCCTTCGCCTTCGGCGTCTCGGCGTTCTGGTTTCTCGTCGGCGATCTGATCGGGGTGATCATCCAATACACCCTCTCGCCACGCCTGCGCGCCCAGTCTGAACAGGTCGATTCGATCACGCTCGTCGACCACCTGAGCGCCCGCGTCGAGGACTCGAACAACATGGTGACGCTCGTCGGCGGGATCATCGTCCTCATCTTTATGACGATGTACGTCGCCTCCCAGATGGCCGCCGCCGGGACGGCCTTCACTGGAATCGGCGGTAGCTACGAACTCGGCGTCGTGATTGCGTTCGTCCTCATCTTACTCTATACGCTGTTGGGCGGTTACATCGCCGGCGCGTGGACGGACGTGGTCCAGGGCGTGATGATGCTGGTCGGCCTCTGGGCGATCGTCGTCCTTTCGGTCGTCCACGTCGGTGGTTGGGGGCCCTTCGTCGCCGAACTCGCCCAGCAGGACCCCGCGTTGCTGACGGTGACCGGCGGGATGGAACTGAGTGCGTTCCTCCTGTTGTTGGGTACCGTCTTCGGGATCGGCTCGGGCTACATGGGTTCGCCACACTCGATGGGCCGACTGATGGGAACCCGCGATTCGGAGACCGCCGCCCAGTCGATCGCGATCGCCGCACTCGTCTGGGTGTTGATCGACATGGGCTCGATCCTCGTCGGCTGGTCAGTCCGCGCGATCGTCCCCGACATCGCAGATCCCGAGATGGGGTACACCGTGATGCTCGAGATATTCATGCATCCGCTGCTCGCGGGGGTGTTCGTCGCGGCGCTGTTCGCGGCGATCATGTCAACCGGGGACTCCCAGCTCGTCGCCGGTGTCGGTGCAGCCGTCCGCGAGATCTATCACAACGTGATCAACGAGGACGCCGACCAACAACAGATGGTCCGGTACAGTCGGATCATGGTGGTCGTCCTCAGCGTCGTCGCCCTCGCGGGTGCCCTCCAGTTCACCGGGGTGGTGTTCTGGTTCATCCTGTTCGCGTGGGCGGGGGTTGCGTGTGTGTTCGCACCGCTGGTGGTCCTCTCGCTGTACTGGCGCGGGCTGACCCAGGAGGGCGTGGTCGCGGGGATGATCACCGGGAGCGTGACCGCCGTGCTCTGGTATTACTTCCCGCCGTTCGGCCTCTACGAGGGGTTCGCGGCGTTCATCGTCTCGGCCGTCGTCGCCATCGGCGTCAGTAGCGTCACTCAGCCGCCCGCCAACACCGAGGAGTACTTCGCCGGGTACCGAACCGGACCCGGCGAGACCGACGACGACTGAGCTCCCACGACCCTTACCGCGGTCGCAAATCCTTTGGCTGCGTTCTCCATTGACTCGGCCATGGCCGACCTCACGCATCTCCAGCCGCCGGGAGTGACGATCAACGGCTACATCGAAGACGAGTACGAGACACGACTCAACGCGGCGCTTCGCCCGTGGGACCGCGACTCGACGCCCGATGCGGGCCTACTCGGGGTCCCCTACGACGGCGCGTCCGTCGTGCGCAGCGGGTCGCGGGAGGCCCCCGACGCCGTGCGTCAGGCGTTTTACTATAACACCACCTACTCGCCGGATTTCGACGTCGATATCGCCGACATCGAGATCGCGGATCTCGGTGACGTCGACGTGGATCTGATGGACATCGCGACGACCCACGCCCGCACGGAGGACGTCATGACCGCGCTGTTCGACCGCGGCGTGACGCCGGTCGTCGTCGGCGGCGACCACTCGATCTCGTATGCAACGGTCGCAGCGGCATGCGAGCGCCCGGACATCGAGAACCTGGGTCTCATCCAGTTCGACGCTCACCAGGACCTCCGCCACTCACACGGCGGTCAGCCCTCCTCGGGCGTACAGTTTCGCCAACTCCTCGAGGAACGTCCCGAGTTCGACGGCGAGCACTACGCCCAGGTCGGCATCCGGGGATTCATGAACTCGAAGCCGTACATGGAGTACGCCGACGACCAGGGGATCACCGTCTTCTCGGGACGGGACGTCGCCCGCCAGGGAATGGAAACGGTCGTCTCCGAAGCGTTAGAGATCGCAACGACAGGCACAGACGGCTTCTTCGCGACCGTCGACATCGACTGTCTCGACCTCTCCATTGCGCCGGGGACGGCCGCACCCAGCCCTGGCGGGCTGTCGGCGTGGGACATCCTCGAGGGCGTGTACGCGGTCGGCTCACACCCGAAATCGCTCGGAATGGATCTCGTCGAGATCGCCCCGCCACACGACGTCAACGGGCTCACGAGCATCACCGGCGCGACGATCCTGCTGCACTATCTGGGTGGGCTCTCGACACGCCGGTGAGAACGCGACCAAGGTGACCACGACCCGCCCGGCGAACGCGGCCGCCGAGTCTTCAGGCGTTCGTCAACACCGCCCGTTTGAGCCGGCGGAGGTCCGCGGTTTCGTAGAGCGTGATCGCATCGGTGAAGATCTCGGTGAGCCGATCAGCGTAGTTCTGTGCGGAGTCGACGGTTTCGACCAGGATCTGGAACGCGTAGCGCTCGCCGTCGAAGCGGTCTCGACTGAGGTCGGTCGCGAGTTCGTTCCCCCGGTGTCGGGCACCGCGGGACTCCGCGACGAGCACCCAGAGGTCGATATCGCTCCGGCGGTCCCGGCTCGGTGTCGGGATCGACGGGCTGACGACTCGTCCACCGGACCCAGCGCCAGGGGTTACCGACTGGCGACGCCCATCAGCGCATACCGGAGCGCGTCGAGACAGTGGTCGTCGGCACCCGGTGTCCCGACGTGATCGACCTTGTAGCCGTAGAACTCCTGGATGAGGGGGCGACACTGCTCGGAGACCAGCAACCCGACGACGGGCTCGGCGGGTGAACTCGACTCCTTGGAGGAAGTCCGGCTGAACTCCGAGGTGTGCCTGACGCTGCCGTCGGGCATATAGACCAGTTTCCCTCGGCGGGGTATCGAGAGGTTCTCGTCGGCTTCGAGGAACTTGCGTACCTCGGCGAACCCCTCGTCGCGGTCCTTGGTCGCCTGCTCTGCGGGGTACCCCGCCCGCTTGAGCTTGTCGATATGGGTGGGTTCGTGGTCGCAGTAAATTGGGCCGGCGGGCTTGTTGCCGTCTTTGAGCCATTTGATGACGTCTTCGACGTGTCGTTTATCCTCGTAGAACAGATCGACGACGACCAGCTGGTCGTAGGCGGTCTTGCCGATTTCGAGGAGGACGGTGGGGTTCTGCCAACCGACGTCGTAGCCGTACACCCGCCAGTTGTCGACGGCGCGCTCGCGGGCCTCGGCGTGGGGGATGACGTGGGTCTCCCGGGAGAACGCCGAGTAGACCAGCCCCGTCGCGGCCGCGAACCCGCCGTGGAGGGCCTGCTCTGCCCGATCGGTTCCGCCGTACTGGCGTTCGAACCGTGCGAGGTCACCGTCGTCGAGATACGGGTTCTCGAGAAGCTCTGACCCATCACGAGGTTTCACCCGCACGGGCGCGACCAATACCGTTCGGAGGACAGCAGGCCCTGACCGCGATCATAGGCGAAAAGCCCCATGGGACGACCACCACGCGCGTGGGAGGCGATGGGGCGACTCGCTGGGAGTGATCTCGAACAGATATCCATCCCAGTGGATATATATTCCAGCGGGGCGTAGACACGGGTATGGCTGACGATTCGCCGGCGTCGGAGGCCGAAACACGCCCCTCGCTGACGCGTGGCGACCGAGTCCGTGTTGCCGCACGCACCCTGCGGACGCCGCGGACGGCGTCGCAGGTCGCCACCGAGACGGAGGTCTCGGTCAAAACCGCCCAGAAGTACCTCGAGCAGCTCGTCGAAGACGACGTCCTTCGAAAACTCGAGCGGGGCGACCAGACACTCTACTGTATCGATCAGTTGATGGCCACGTACCGGGAGATCGCTACCCTCCAGCGCGAACACACTCGTGAGGAACTCACGACCGCCCTTACGTCGATGCGAACCCGGATCACGGAGTGGAAAGACACGTACGGGATCGAACGCCCCGGCGAGCTCCGCGCGAGCATCGCCGACCTCGAGAACGAAGCCGAGATCGAGCGCCGCCGCGAGATCGCCAGCGAGTGGGAACACCTCGAGGGGCGACTCCCGGTCGTGCGGGCGGCGCTCAACGAGTACGATTGGGCGAGCGAGCGGGACACCCTCTCGGTGTGACCGCCGATGGGGCTCCCAGGTGTCACCGATAGCGCCGTCTACGACGGGTTGAAGGACGTGTTGCAACGCCAGCCGGAAATCACGGCCGTCGAGTACGAACCGGACAGCATCAGCAAACGGTTCGTGCGCGCAACGATCGATCCGAATCGCGTCACGCCCACGACGGGACCACAGTCACCGACACTCGAGGTCGAGTGGCGATACGCCGACGGAGACGCGTATTATCGGATTCACTACGCCGATCCGAACACCGGGTTCAACTGCGGGTGGCATCGTGACGAGGACCACCCCGAACTCGGGCCGGTGCACTTCCAATACGAGCGCCCAGAGACCGGTGAGAGCGACCACACGAGCGCGCACTTTTCGAAATCGGTTCCGGCCGAAGTGCTGTGGGAGGCCATCGAGCGGTTATTCGACGACCGGCTTCCAGCACTTGACACCGAGTAACCTACCCCACCCGACATGGCATCGGAGCTACCGACCTACTCAAGAATCGACTGGTGATCGATCGTCACCAGTACTCCCACCTCGAGACACGCACCACGGACGACGGCCACACCGACCCCCGCCTCCCCGAGAGCGAGGATCCGCTCGACAGAACCGCCGACGTCACGTTCGCCCACGGCGACCTGCTGCCGATCCAGCAACTCGCCCGGATGGACGAAGACATGCTTCGGTCGACGGCGAACTCGCTCCCGACGCGACTCGCCGCCAAACGCTGGCAAGCCCGTACCGACCCGAGTGTTGGCGACAACCCGTGGGAGACCGGATCCAAAGCCGTCAGAGAGTTCGTCAAAGCCTTGGAGATGAAACACTGGATCCGCCGACAGGAACCCGGCACGAGCGACGCGTACGCCAAGAAACTCGTCTCGCGAACCATCGACGCCCTCCAGAATCTCACCAACCACCGTCTCGCGATCCGCAGACGCCAAGAGCGAAAGAACGGCCTCGAGTACACCGAACGACGGCTGTGTCTACCGACCGATGCAGAGATTCCGGTGAGATCGCAACCAGCCCGAAGACAGCTGGTGTCCACGGGGAGGCCTGACCACAGGGTCACGAAACGCTCGAGAGCCTCCACGTTCCAAGAAAACCCTCCCATACCAAGACAGCGCGGGTGTCCGACCGGGTCGACTATCTGTGGGTCTCTCCGTCGATCGGTCCGTCGTCGTTTCTCACTCGAGATTGGCGCCGAGAACCTCGTCGGGACACATAGCGATCGGGTTTGCAAGGTCGAGAGATCAGATCGCTCGGAAGACGGCCAACCCCTAGCAGAGGACGAAGAGAACGGCAGTACTGAACGTAACTCGCTCACCGGTTGTCTCTACCGTCGCAGATTCGGCAACGAGGATACCGACATCAGAATCATCACTCTCGATAAGAACCTCCCCGTAAATCGTCGCGTGTCCCTCACCGATTTCACCGTCCGAGACAACGAGGTATGCCGTTCCATCCTCTGCAAAGAAATACGAAACGTCATCCATCCCGCGGTACCCGAACAGCTGTGCCGTTTCCTGTGCCAACTCTACGCTGTCTTCAGATCCCACCCCCGCCTCGGTTGGATTCCCGAGCGAAATCCCTTCGAGAGGCTCCTGATCCGTCTGTCCGAACTCTGCAGCACCCCCTCCGGCCATCGCGACAAGCAACACAATACACCCAACAGTGACGGCCCACGACCATCTCATGACAACACGTAAAAATGTATATTTGAAATAACTGTTGGTTGGTACTCCGATCGGCAATCCTCTACCGCCCCATCCACCGAGAGGAAACCATCATTATCCCGAGACCTCTCAGAAATCGTCTCTCAGCCACCACACCCGTGAGCTATTTACAGTCTGGGGAGAAATACTCCCCATGGACAGTAAAACTATCCAGACAGGCGCCGCACTCGAGCTGCCAGTTCCGGTGCCGGCCAGCGGCCTTTTCAGTCATCGCTGCACCGGGGACGTTCTCGCAGTCCTCGTCGACAACCCCCAGACGTCGTTTGGGATCCGTGATCTGGGTCGGGCGACGGACCATCCCCACCGAAGCATCTCCGCAGCAGTTGACGACCTCGAGGCAGTGGGGTTCGTCGAGATCGAACACACGGGACGGAAAAAGCTCGTGAGTATCGATCGACGCCGACTCACCAAGCCCGAGGATCCGATCATCCAGATTCCCCAACCCGAGTTTCACGCACCTGTTCGCGAACTCCAGACGAGACTGACCGACCAGCTCGATCTCCATGGGAGCGTCCTCTTTGGCAGCGTTGCACGCGGCGAGGCCGACCGACGGAGCGATATCGACTGTTTCGTTCTCGTCGACGGGCCACAGGCGTCGGCCCAGCGAACCGCCGACGAGATCACGGCCGAGTTAAACGACAACCCCTTCGACGGTGACCGCTACAAGTTCCACGTACTCG
The DNA here is from genome assembly GCF_024362525.1 of Natrononativus amylolyticus. Lineage (GTDB taxonomy): Archaea > Halobacteriota > Halobacteria > Halobacteriales > Natrialbaceae > Natrononativus > Natrononativus amylolyticus. The sequence continues at coordinate 747,601 of NZ_CP101459.1, read as the reverse complement.
CCGAATCCGTCGAGAGCGCACACCGATACGGGGAGCGATTGCGCGAAATTTTCGCCACCGGGCTGACGCTCACCGGCTCCGAGGCGCTCACACAACTCAAAGAGGAGGTGTTGACGAATGGATAGGAGCTACGCGGAGGCGGCGCTCACCGACGCCGAACGAGCGTTCCAGGAGACCCGCGGCCAAAAAAGCGAATCCCACCTGGACGTTTCCGAGACCGCGCTCGTCCAACTCCGCAAAGCGTGTCGACTCCTCGAGGCGGCGCACACGCTCCGCGAGCAGAACGGCTACTACACGGTGGTGATCGAGGCGTCGTTCGTCGCCGTCGAACGCACCATTCAGTTCTATCTGCTTCATCGAAACCACGTCGCGGGCGAAGACCTCCGTTACGAACACACGGCCGTCTACCAGCAGGCTGCAGCGGTGAATCTGTGCAGCCAGTCGTTCGCCGACCGGCTGACACAACTCTGGAAGCAAAACCGTGCCGAGGTGTACTATCGCGAGACCGTCGCCAGTGCCGAACAGGCCGACGCGATGCTCTCGCTCGCCGACGCGGTCCACCAGTACGTACTGGAGTACGCCTCCCTCCGCCACAAATGTGTCTGTCCTGAGTGACCTCTCTCCACAGTCACTCCGAATCCGGCTCACGAACTGAAAGGAGACGACTTCATCAGGTCACTATCGGAGCTAAGACCCGGTCGGACCCGTTACGGCGTGTGCTTCGTCGGCGCCGGGTTTACGAGAGCGACACAGTCGATGCCAGCTATTCACCCCCTCGTGTGGGAGCGTGACACCGATGGCTGGCTATCCATCCGACTGGGACCGCCGTCGCAGGCGCATCTACCGACGCGACGGCTACACCTGCCAGGCCTGTCACGCGACTGGGGGCCACGTGGGGACACGGAGCTCCACGCCCACCACAGCCACCCGATCAGCCAGGGTGGCGGCCACAAGTTCGCGAACCTGCTCACGCTCTGTCGGTCCTGTCACGACGCGATCCACAGCCGGTGGTCGCCCCCGAACCGCGCCGGCTCGAAGGTCGCCGGCTCGCAGAAATGCCGTTCCAGGGCGAACAGTATCTCGTACTCGCCCCGTCCACGAAAACGTGGTATGAAAACAGAATCCCGATTGAGACCGAGGAGGTGATCGAGGGCGGCTTCTGGAGGAGAGTTCGAGTCTTCCCTGGGCAGTGCTGTCGCTTGGTCCCGATGCGATCGACCGTGAACTTGGGGTCCTCTACGAGGACGTTGTCGACGATGCTGCCAGTACACTCGTCTCGTATCTCGGAATCCGTCCAGAGAACGTCGAATAACACTCTCAGCGCTGCGTCCTCTCGTTCGAACTGTGGTTGCTCGTCGCCGAACGGATGGAGTTCGTCGCTGACGATTAGCCGGGGGCGGTCTGTGTCCATGCCGAGCGTGAACGGGTCCTGGCTGTGAACAGGATGGCCGCGTTCCGGCGATATCGATCCGGTGTCCCCGTGGGGTGGGTCGGTCGCTCGGAGCGGTCGCTTCGCCGGCTACGAGTCGGTCTCGACGACGCGTTCTGCGAGACGAACCGCCTCCTCGAGTTCGAGAGCGGTCTCCGTGGCGTGCAACTCGGTGAGCACCGCCTCGATTCGTTCCGGCGTGGGGTCGACGCCCGCCCGCTCGAGGAGGCGCCGCGCGGCACCGCGGCCGCTCGCAGAGCCGAACAGCAGCCGGCGGTCGCCCCCGAATCGCGCCGGCTCGAACGGCTCGAAGGTCGCCGGCTCGTCGAGCATCGCGGCCGTATGCATCCCGGATTCGTGTTCGAACACGCCCGCCCCGATCACCGGTTTCCCGCTCGAAACGGGTTCGTCGAGTTCGTCGAGGATCTGTGTCGCAGCCGGGATCACGCGCGCGGGCTCGACATCGAGGGGGACATCGCCCGCGAGCTCGGCGGCGATGACCAGCTCCTCGAGCGGGGTGTTGCCGGCCCGTTCGCCGACCCCGCCGACCGTGACGTCGACCTTGCCGACCCCCCGCCGGGCCGCCAGCAACGCGTTCGCCGTCGCCAACCCGAGGTCGTCGTGGAAGTGGACTCCGATTTCGAACTCGCCGTCGACTGCCTCGAGGGCGTCGAGCGTTTCGGTTACCCGCTCGGGGAGACAGCTGCCGACGGTGTCTGCGACCGTAACCCAGTCGGTGTACGGCGTAACGAGCCGCGCGAGGTCGGCGAGGAACGCCGGTTCGGTCCGGAAGCCGTCCATCGCTCCGAAGTGGACCTCCAGGCCCGTCTCGGCCGCATACTCGAGTGCGTCGACGACCGTTTCTTTCAGCTCCGCCTTCGTCGCTCCGAGAAGCCGCTCTCGCTGGAGGCGGCTGGTCGGGGCACTCACCTCGATCACGTCGAGGTCGGCGGCGGCGGCGGCGTCGATGTCCCCCTCGACGGCTCGTGCGATGCCGGTGAGTTGTGCCTCGGTGTCCAGTCGAGCCGCCGCCTCCGCGGTCTCGTCACCCACAATCGGAAACCCCAGTTGGATGAACGAGACGCCGAGGTCGTCGAGTGCCTCTGCGACGGCGACTTTCTGCTCGACCGAGTACGTGACCGACGAGCGCTGGGCCCCCTCGCGGACGGTCGCATCGAGTAGCTGCATACCTGACGGTGGGGCGCTCGGGGGTGAGAAGTCTTTCGAGGGGGTGACAGCGTGTCAGGCGCTCGAGCCGCTGGTCCGATAGGCTTTCACCAGGGGACCCAACAGCACCGCCAGCGTCAGCACCACCAGCAGAATCGAGATGGGGCGGGTAACGAAGATCAGAAACGAGCCATCCGAGAGGGCGAGCGAGCGGTGGAAGTTCTCCTCGGCGATCGGCCCCAAGACGACGCCCAACACGAGGGCGATGATCGAATAGTCGTGTTTGTACATATAGTAGCCAATCACCCCGAGGACGAGCAGGGTTGCGACGTCAGCCCAGTTGTTGCGGACGGCGAGACCGCCGACGACCGAGAACACGACGATGATCGGGATGATCACGTTGGTATCGACGCGGGTGATGTAGCTCAGTCGCACGACGAAGACGACGCCGAGCCCGAGGATCAGAAGATTGCCGATGAGTAACGCGAGAAAGATGCTGTAGGTGATCGCCAGTTGTGAGCTGAACAGGTCGGGACCGGGGCGAAGTCCGTGCATCAACAGGCCACCGAGGAGCACGGCCGTCGATCCGCTGCCGGGGATGCCGAACGACAGCGTCGGGATCAGCGAGCCGCCGACGGTGCCGTTGTTCGAGGCCTCTGCGGCGATCACGCCCTCGGCGTTACCCTCCCCGAACAGCTCGGGTGTCGCAGAGCTGCGGATCGCCTCGGCGTAGGCTACGAAGTTCGAGACGGCCGCACCCGAGCCGGGGATCGCCCCGATCGCCATCCCGAGAAACCCCGATTTGAACACCAGGACCGGTCTGCTGAGCGTCGAGCGGACACCCGAGAACATGTTGCCGCTGAGTTCGAACTCGGTGTCGGTGATCCCACCCGGTTTCGCCGCGAGGTTGAGCATCTCTGCGATGGCAAAGAGACCGAGCATCACCGCGATGAACGAGAGGCCGTCGTACAGCGCGGTCTGACCGAACGTATACCTGAGCTCCGGCGTCATCGGGGCGATGCCGATCGTCGTCAACAACAGGCCGAACGCGCCGGCGGCGAACCCTTTGACGATCGAGCCCTGTGAGACGATGGTGATCATCGACAGGCCGAGGATCGCCACCAGGAAATACTCGGGCGAGCCAAACGAGAGGACAACGCCGATCAACACCGGCGAGAGCAGAATCAAGAGCACGACGGTGAACAGTCCCGCAAACGCGGAGGCGGATGCCGACATCGTCAGGGCGTCCATCGCCCGCCCCGATTTCGAGAGGGGATAGCCGTCGAACGTCGTCGCCGCCGACGCGGGCGTCCCGGGAACGTTGACCAGGATCGCAGCGATGCTTCCACCGTACATCGAGCCGCTGTAGATGCTCACGAGGAAGATGATCGCATCCGTGCCCGACAGCGGCAGCGTCAACGGCAGTAAGATCGCCATCCCGAGCGGCGGTCCCAGCCCGGGCAGTGCGCCGACGACGATTCCCAGACAGATCCCGACGACGATCCACATCAGTGTCTCGGGGCGGGCGATGAGGCCGATCGCCTCGAGGAGCGCTTCGGAGATGAGACCGATAACCGCGACCGACGAGATCATCCGCCCACCCCTGAACGGGCGTCTGCGGGTCGACGCTCGCTCACGTGAGCACCCCTCTGAGAACCGGCGTGTTGAGTAATATCAGGAAGAAGAGGACGATCACGAACGAGAGGACGGAGAGACCGACGATACGCACCACCCCCAGCCGGAACCACGCGGCGTAGCCGGCGACGAACAGCGGCGTCGCCCACAGCATCCCGATCAGATATGAGCCCCCCACGTACGCGACGATCGCAAGGAGTGTAAACGACGTTTCGTCGAGCGGGCGTGCTGCCGCTGGCGCTGGATCGCCACCGGAGGTGGCCGTGTCGGGATCGGGCTGGGTTCGGTCCCCTGGTTGCTCGGCGGGGGGGTCACGTTCCTCGTCGCTCGTCCCACCGAAGATGTCGACGGGTTCTGCAACTGCCAGCCGCAGGGGTTCCGGAAGGTAGTTCTGGAGGAGTAACAGCAGTACACAGAGCAGGGTGGCGACGGCCGTCAGCTGGGGAAACAACGCCGCAGTTCGCGAGCCAAACGAGAAGGACTCGACGAGCATGTACGCCGAGATGACGAACAACGTAAGGAGAAGTCCGTGCTCGGACGTGAGTTCCCAGCGCAACAGACGCATTACCCTCGAATCAGGGGCTGTGAGATTATATCTTACGCTCCCCTACTCCTCGTCTCGCCGCCACATCGCCCGCTTCACAGAGCGGGGTGTGAGTAATAGACACAGTATTGGTGATCGACGCACCAGACGACGTATGGGCACAGAGACAGACATCCCACGACCGCTGTCGGATATCACCGTGCTCGAACTCGGCCACATCGTCGCCGGACCGTTTTGCAGTCTGGTCCTCGCTGATCTGGGCGCGGACGTCATCAAAATAGAAAACCGGAGCACCGGTGGCGACCTCGTGCGCGACTCGAGCGATCTCGGCAACAGTTCGTTCAACTACCTGAATCGAGACAAATCCAGCGTCACGGTCGATCTCAAACACGACGATGGCAGGGCGATTTTCGAAGAGTTGGTCGCCCAGGCCGACGTCGTCATCGAAAACTACGCTCCCGGCACTGCAGACCGGCTTGGCATCGGCTACGACGACCTCAGGGACCACAATCCGGCGCTCGTCTACTGTTCGATCAAGGGGTTCAACGAAGGCCCGTACGAAGAGTATCCGGCGCTCGACCCGGTCGCAGAGGCGCTGAGCGGGCTCATGAGTGTCACTGGCCATCCAGGCCAGCCCCCGGTGCGGTCGGGGACGAGCGTTGCGGATATGGCCGCCTCACTGTACGGGGCGATCTCGATCCTTGGAGCGCTTCGCCAGCGCGAGTTCACCGGCACGGGCCAGCATATCACCGCGTCGTTGTTCGAAAGTACGGTCTCGCTGATGGGCTACTGGCTGGCGTTTACGGGGACGTACGAGGAGATTCCGGAGCCGATGGGTGCCAGCCACCGCAACTGGGCTCCGTACAACGCCTACGAAGCAGCGGACGGCTGGGTGTTCATCGGGCCGTCCTCACAGCGACAGTGGGAACGGCTCTGTGAGGCGCTCGAGGTCGAATCACTGGTCTCTGACGATCGATTCGAGACGCTCGCGGCCCGACGCGAGCACGACGACGACCTCGACGCGATCCTGGCGGACGTGGTAGGCGACTACGACGCTGAGGACGTGATCGATCGGCTCCGTGATGCAGGCGTGCCGGTCGCCTCGATCAACGATGTCGCGGCCGTGATCGACGACCCGCATCTCCAGGCAACGGATGCACTCACGGAGATCACGACCGCCGAGGGCCCACGCAAATCGATCGCCGTTCCGCGCTATCCTGGGGTGTCGACGGGGTTCGATCGCATCGAGTCGACCGACCCACCCGAACTCGGCGCGGACACCGAACGCGTCCTGGCGGAGTTGGGGTACTCCACGGACGAGATCGATGCGCTCGCGGATGCCGGCGTGATCTAGGGACGGTCGATGTCCTCCAGTTATTCAGCCTCCTCTCTGAGTTCGTCGATATCGATCCGCTCGGGCACCTCTTCCCACACTTCTTCCATGTACGCGTCTGCCTGGTCGGCAGGTTCCCACTCGAGACGGTTCCCGCTCTCTTCGGCCCACTCCTGGGTCTCCTCGGCTTCGATGCCCGTCCGGATCGCCTCCGAGAGCGTTTCGATTCGGTCTTCGGGCGTCTCGGGTGGGACCCACGTACACCGGGTCGCCTCGCCGACGAAGTCCATGTCGTCGAACCCCTGATCGGTAATCGTGTCCGTCTCTGGCATGGCGATGCTCCCGGAGCTGTGTAGGACCACTGCCCCCTCGACATCACCGGACTCGATCGCGCCCTCGGCTGCCGCATCCGAGACGATCCCGAGGGGTACCTCACCGGAGGCGACCGCTTGCACGACTGGGCCGGAGCCATCGTACTGGATATAGCTGTTCCAGTCGAGGCCGTACTGATCGCGCAGGATCACCGCCTGGACGAGGAACATCGCACCCAGCCCACCGATGTTGTCAAGCTCTCCGTTTTCATACCGGTCGATCGCGTCCTGGAGCCCCTCAAGTTCGAGGTCGGGGTTTGCGATTACCGCAAGCGGTGACCCACCCACCACACAGAGCCCCTTCAGGTCGCTGAACTCGAAATCGGGAGGGTTGATCATCGCCGTGATCGAGGCGAGTTGGACGTTGATTTTGAGGAACGTGTAGCCATCCGGTTCCGCGTTCATAACGTGTCCAGCCCCCCGTAGTCCACTCGCCCCGGGCATATTGTCGATCTGGATGTCTTCGCCGAGTTCGTCGGACACGATCGGCATGATCTGGCGGACGATCACGTCCGATCCTCCACCCTCGTCGTATGGCACGACGTTAGTCAGTGACTGGCTCGGATACTCGCCGTCTCCGGCCAACGAGTCCAGTGAATCGATACACCCAGCCAGGCCGACGGCCGACACCGCTCCCGCGGCCTGTAGAAACGCTCGTCTGTCTGCTGTTCCCCTCATCTTCGCGAGATAGCGGGTGCGAGACCATATACTTATTGTTAACAAGCACCACAGATGAACATCACGATGGCTCAGGGGGTCGGTCGAAGCCATGGGCCGGCCATCACGGCGCGAGAGTGACCGTTCGATTGATCGACCTCGCGGATCTCATCATGGGGCCGATCCCGCGCGGGCGACTCGAACTCGTGACCCGCTTCCAGGGAGGGCTACAATAATCCCCACAACCCTTCGTGGCCACCCCGTCGGGACCCGCGGCCTGCACTGCACCCACCAGTTCACCGACGACGACACCGCGACCGTTTTCGCCTCGCGGCCAGCCGGCAACGGGTGGACGATCCATCGGCTCTCCTGTGACGATTGCAGCCCCACAGCGATCCGCCACCCCACCCTTGGATGTCAGGAGCTCCTGGTGCGCTGTCGACTCCGAACGGACACTGACCTCGCCACCAGCGACCCAGAGATACTCGCCTCGAGTCCGCCCACAGAGAGTCGTCCAGCGGCTATACCCGACAGGACTCGAGACACCACCCTCGCGAGTGAAACTACCGATTCAGTAACAAGAGAGGTGGCCAATAGCCGATAATCCAGTGGGCCGCCCACCGAGGGAGGTGGCTCAACGCCTCGAGCAGATCGCCGCCGACCTCGAGGCGTCGACTCGCCAGGTGAGTCCAACCCAGCCAGCCACGCAGATTCTGACGATGAATCGCGAGACGGCTGTCGGACTCACAGAGAACCGGTACTGTCATCTCGATTTACTCGAGGAAAGTACCGTGACCGAATGCGGCGTCACACCCGTTGTGACCCAGCTCGACGCCGACCCGCCGTGAGAACGGGGAGAGAGCCACCCACAGGATAGGGATCACCACTCGAACGATCATGGACATCGACTCATCGGTCGATGTCGCCGCTCTCGCTAGTCACGACCACGAGAAACCCCCCTCTTGATTTAGTAGTGGTTGGAGTGAAGATAACGCAAAATCCGGGGTTATGCTCCTACTCGCGCTCACAACGGGTGTGACCGGTCAGTACGTCGATCAACTGGTGTCTCAGCTGATCCCGAAAGGAACGATGAAGCCACTCGCCAAGAATGCCGAAAGAAAACCGACTCGTTACAAGCACAGGTCACGACCGCTCCGCACGGTGCCGGACTGTTTTACTAGTTGCTCGCGTCTGTGGGGGCATGGGCGTCTACGCTGACGACGTAACCGAGTTCTCGAATTCGGACTCAAGCGACGACGAGAACCGACCACCGCTGGGCGAGCGGCTACGTGGGATGGCCGAAGAGCTCAATCTCGACTCCATCGACGAGCTTACAACTAATACATTGCATACAGCCTGATACCAGATACAACAGATACACTTAATCCTCTACCTACTAAAGGTACAAACCATGTCCATCGATATCGACCGGTTCGACGAGCGCTCTCCAGAGGAATTAGCCGAGATGAGCAATCCAGAACAGGTGCTCAAGTTCCTCTACGAGAACCGTGATCGGGCGTGGAAAGCCGCAGAGATCGCCCGCCAAACGGACGTGAACGCAAACTCCATCCACCCCGTGCTCGCCCGTCTCGAAGACCAGAAACTCGTTCGACACAAGGGTCCGTACTGGGCCATCACCGACGAGATGGAGCGCCTTCGGAACGCCTATGATGTACACCGGGCCACGCGCCTCTTCGATGACCTCTACGGCGAAGAGGACCGAGATGAGTGGATCGAAGCGAGTGAACAGGCCAGCGAATGAGCGTCGATCGCGGAACGATTGTCTACGCTGCGGATCCGTTCAAAGACGGTGACTCCGGGCGACCGTGGGTGATCATCAGCACGCCAGAAATGCCGTTCCAAGGCGAACAGTATATCGTGCTCACTCTTTCCACGAAAACATGGTATGAAAACCGAATCCCGATTGAGACCGATGATGTGATTGAAGGCGGTCTTCCGGATGAGAGTTCGATTCTTCCCTGGGCAGTTCAGTCTCTTGGACCCGATGCGATCGACCGTACACTCGGGGTTCTACGCGAGGACGTTGTTGACATTGCTGTCGGTACGCTCGTCTCGTATTTGGGAATCCGCCCGGAGCAAGTCCGATAGCACTACCAGTGGTGCGTACCTCCCCTGGCCGGTGTCTACCACCGGCCGAAGCGGGCCGCGGTCGTCATCGACCGATAGATGGCCTACGCCTCCTCGAGCGACTCGAGCGTTTGGACGAGCTTCGTGTACAGATCGGGCGCACAGTACCACCCGGCCTCGAGCATCGCATCGATCGTCTCCCGGGCCTCGGTGACCGAGATGACCCCGCGTTTCGCACCCAGGAGTACGATGTAGGCCGTGCCTTTCGTCTCGATGTCCTCGACCTCGGCGACGGTTCGGCCGGCGACCTCGTCCATCACCGCGATCCCATCACGTGAGGCGGCACAGGCGAGGACGGCAACGTCGGCCTCGCTCAGGGTCGGATTCCGCGCCAATCGACCGCCAAGCGGGGTATCATCAACAGTGACGACCTCGAACGCCCCCTCGTCGACACGGCGTTCGATCCGCCGCGCATCGGCATACCCCGCCTCGAGGCCGGCCGTCACGACTTCGTCGTAGACCTGCTGGGGGATAGAACACTGTCCGTCGAGCGCCTCGACGACGTGGAGGGCGTCGACTTTCGCGAGGTAGATGAGCGGCGTCGCATCCAAGACCCACATTCACAGCTCCTCGAGGTCGGCCGCGAGGTGCTCACCCGACACCCACGTGATGTCGCGCTCGGCTGCGAGCTGAGCGAACTCCCAGACGGACAGCCCGGCGAGGTCGGCCGCCTTCGTGAGTGTCACCTCGCCGGCGGCGAGACGCTCGAGCGCCTGCTCGCGGCGCCACTCTGCGAGGCCCTCGGTGAGCAGTTTCCGGACGGCCGTGCTCCGGTCGAGGCGCTCTTCTTCGAGATACGCCTCGAGTTCCGCCTCGAGATCGTCCGGCACGCGCGTCGAGATCGTTCCCATGGTGTATGCGATGTGTGCATTGTATACAAGCGTTTCGCTCATCTTTATTCGAGGCAGGAATCCCATCGTTCACGGCGGGCGGGAAGCCGTCGATCTTCAACAATCGGGCGAACGTAGTCGCCGAGGCTTCCTGGGTTCGACAACTCCTGTAAGCACCGGAAAGAGTGACTCCGATGGCTGGTGACCCGTCGGGGCCGGCTCATCCGTCGGAGAGGATTCCTGTAAAACATCATGTTTTCCAAGATCTGCGACATGATTTTATGACAGTCTTGCTCACCTAGTTGTGTGACCGAGTGTCACACACGCTGACCATGAGCCGAAACCACCACCACCATCGAGCCGCGCAACAGGACGGGACCGACCACGACAGTACCGAGGGCGCCTTTGACGGGGCGATCGACCGCCGGACGTTCCTGAGTCTCGCTGCCGCGACCGGCGTCTCGCTCGCCGCGCCGAGTACCGTCGCCGCCGAGGAGACGGCCACCCACGAGGCGATGACCGCCGAGGCCGAGTTCGTCGTCGCCGCGACCGAGGCGGCGTACGAAGCCCCGCTCGTTTTCGAATTCACCGACGACGACTCCCTCGGGGCGTTTCGAGACGACTTCGCAGACCCGACGTGGGACATCGACGAGGACGATGGCCCGCCGCCAGTCGTCACCCGTAAGGAGCCGACACCCGCCGCCCACGCCCACCTCACCGAGGCGGAGGTGGCCGACGCCGTCACCCTCGACGGCATCGAGTTGATCGATTTCTCGCCGGGAGCCAACCCGTTCTGGACACTCGAGGAGCCGTACGCAGACCGGATCTTTCCTGCGGTCGAAGACGCCCGAAACTACGTCTCTCACGAGGAGAATGCACAGGGGCTGCGACACCTCGAGGAGACGTATCCCGATCTCCTGCGCGTCCAGACTATCGGCCACGGCCCAGGCTACGAGAACGTCTTTACGGGTGACGACCCCGACCCCCGGGACGTCTACGTCGCCGAGGTTACGAACGACATCCAGGATGAGGCAGCATTTCGCGAAAAAGAGAAGGTCGTCTTCGTCATCGGTATCCACGGCGACGAGCGCCAGGGCGTCGAGGCAGGCGTCCGGGTCATCGAGGAGGCCGCCAAAGGCGAGGCCGACGACTTCGAGCACCTGCTCGACGACATCGTCATGGTGTTCGTCTACATCAACCCCGACGGCTGGGTCGTCCGGAAACCCCACTACGAATCGCCGGACACCCTCAACTTCTCCCGCGGGAATTCGACGGGACTGGACACCAACCGCCAGTATCCCGAACTCGGCTGGGTGAATCCAGCGTTCTGGCCGGCCGACCCCGACGACGCCCCGTCCGTGCGCCCGGACGACGACCAGGGTCGGGGGTATGCGGACATGGTGCCGGACGCCCTCGCGACAGTCGAGCATCTCCGTGGGTACGAGAACGTCACCTATCTGTGTGACTACCACGGGATGCACGTCGCCGACTACTTCGTACTCAACCTCGAGACGAACGCGGCGTTCGACCACGACGGGATCCACGAACTCGACAACGTCAACGCCCGCATCCGCGACGGCAAGCTGGCCCACTGGGGCGGCATCGAGGCGATCCAACAGGACATCGACCGGATTGCCGTCGATCGTTTCGGCCAGGATCCCGACGACGGACCGTTCAACCAGGGTGGACTCCTCAATTGGGGGACGATCTACGACTGTATCGGCTACACCGCCGGCGGCGGCATCATCGGCTGGGCCGGCCAGCCCGAATCGAAGGGCGGCCTCGGTGCACGGGCGGTCTCCCCTGAAATGTGTTGGGCGAACACCTCCGGGTTCGACAAGCAGTGGCGCCCCTATATTGCACGTCACCAGTCGATGGCCTATCGCATCTCCATGCGCGAGTACGCCGAGATGACCGCTGCTGACAGTCACGCGACGGTCGCGACGGGCGATCAAGACACGGCGTACGTCGCATCAGAAACGCTGACGCGCTCGTCGGCTGACCTCTCGCACACCGACGATCCTCACCCTGGAAACGGTCAGGGCCCGCCCGATCACGCCCGGGGGACGCAGATCGCTCGGCGTCACGACACCGTCCAGCCCGGGCCTGCCGGCACGAGCGTCGCGGCGAGCGAGTCAACCTCGACGCTGTCCGTCCAGCTCCACGCCCACGACGCCGACGAAGGCGTCGTCACGGTACGCAACCCTGCCGGGGAGGTCGTCTCCAGGGTCGATCTGGCCGACATCGAGGAGGACGCCTGCTGTATGGGTCGACAAGGCGGCGTATACATCCCTGCGCCCACGGCGGGTGAGTGGACCATCGACGTCGACGGCGAGACGGCCGTCGACGTCGACATTGTAACGCTGGCGACCGACGCCGAGCACGAAGACCCCGAGGCAATCCTCGGCTACACCCAGCGCGAGTACGAGGTGAACCCGATGCAGTTCTTCGACGACCTCGAGCCGTTTCTCGAGAGTGGCGGGATCGACGGCCTCCGTGTCCACGACGTTCGCATCGGCCGTCTGCTGCGCGGACGCTCTGGTCAGCGCCACTACGACAAACTGGTCGTCTCCCACGCCGAGGGCCTCGACGACCCACGATATATCAGCGCAATCGAGGAGTTCGTTGCCGCTGGCGGCGACCTCGTGCTCACCGACGCCGGCGTCGCCATCCTCGGCGCACTCGAGGTCGGACAGGCCGCCGCGATCACCGACGACGATATCGAGGAGATCGAGATGCAGTTCGCCGCTCTCCAGGAGAAAGCCCACGAACACCCGCTACTCGCGGGGATCAGACCGATTCAACAGGAGGTCTGGAAGGTCTCCCAGCTCGGCTATACGACGGGGGTCGACCAGCCCGCAACGATTGTCGACGAGGACGCCTTCGAGGCCGCTGGCGGCACTATCGCCGGCACCTTTGCAGGCGGATCGACGTGGCAGCCCGGCTCCTCCGGCGTGGGCGTCGGGACGCTCACTGCCGGGGACGCGGAGATCAACGTGATCGGTTCGGTCCTACCGCCGGCGAACCAATCTGAGCTCCACCCGTTCGGAATGGCTGACTACGCCACCTCATTTATGGGACACACGCTAGTGTGTAACGCCCTCGGGTTTGAGCAGCGCCGATACGTCAACGGCGACCTCGTCGACACCTGGGGCGAGGTGCGATAGACTCCCATATCCTCGAGGAATTGCTCGAGTTCCCGTTAAGTTATTCGGGGAACAGAACGGGGGTTACAACTCTGAGAATATATTGAGTGATCGCTTTCTGACCTAGACGCCATCTGCGCGAAATCGACCGCCGTCGAAAATTCAAGTAACAACGCCGATAGATTCAATATATGAGATGTGTTAGCCCCCAACATGTCTTTGATCGAGACAGAAGGCGTCGACGTCATTCCACCTGAAAAACGAACGCGGGGGTTCTGGGGGATATTCACGATCTGGGCCGGGTTTTCCATCGTCATCACGAACTTTCTCCTGGGGTCGATTACGATGGAAGCCGGCGTCGTCACGGGGTTCGTCGCCGCGACGATCAGCATCCTCCTCGTAGGAGTCATCGTCTACCTCGGAACGGCGATCGCCGCGAAACTGGGGACGGCGGGGACGACGGCGATGCGTGCGCCGTTCGGAATCAAAGGGCGGATCATTCCGGCGGTCGGAATCCTCATCGCCGGCGTCGGGTGGTTCGGTCTCCAGACGGGGATCGTTGCCCAGAGCGCAGAGTACATTCTCGCGGACATGGGATTCGACGTCCCGTTCGTCGTCCTAGCGTTCGTCTTCGGGTTGTTGATGGCGTCCGTCGCCGTCTTCGGCTACCGGTGGATCGAGTGGCTCAATCGCCTCGCCGTTCCGGTGATGACCCTCCTCATCGTTCTGGTCGTCTATCAGTTGTGGACAGAGTACGCGATCGACCTCGGCGCGGAGGGAACGGGCGAGATGTCGTTCTGGGTCGCGCTTAACGTCTTCCCAGCCGCGGTGGCGGCCTACCTCATCGTGGCGATGGACTACGGCCGCTACGGCACGAACGAAAACCCGTCCCGTCCGGCGCTCGGGGCGACCGTCGGCTGGATCGCGTTCGCGGTCGTCCTCGGGTTTATCGGAATCGTGGCGGCGTCAGTCGCCGGGACGTGGAACCCGGTCGACATCATGGTCGAGCTCGGGCTCGGTACCGTCGGTCTACTGCTGTTGATCCTCGGGTCGTGGACGACGAACGTGACGAACGTCTACGTGAGCGGGATGGGGCTGGCACAATTGTTTGGCTCCCGGCGGCTGTACACGACCGTCGTGAGTGGCGTCATCGGTACCGCACTCGCCATCGGTGGCATCTTCACGTACGCCGGTATCGAGAGCTTCCTCGAGGCGCTCACGATCACGCTCGTGCCGACGACCGGAATCCTGCTGGTACACTACTTCCTGATCGACGGCGGGATCGACACCGACGCCCTGTTCGACGCCGAGGGGAAATACTGGTACCTGCGCGGGTGGAATCCCGCCGCTGTCGTCGCCTGGGTGATCGGCGCCGCGTACGCGATCCTGGCCCCCCAGTGGGTCGTCCCGGCGCTCTCGGCGATCGTGCTGTCCGGTGGCCTGTACTACGCATTCCATCCGCCGGTCGAGAACTGGATCGATACCCGCCAGGCGGAGCCGAGCGCCGCCGACTGAGACGAGCGCACCGATTTCGCGGCATCGTCTTCATAAACTTCGCCACCGGCGACACGGAGCTATCCCGTCCCTTCGAGCGCGTATCCGGCGTTCAACACCGTGGCGTCGGCGAACCGTTCACCGACCAGCTGAAGCCCGACCGATAACCCGTCCGCTTGGCCGGCGGGAACCGACAGTGCGGGGTGGCCCGTCACGTTGAAGACCGAGGCGTTCGCGAGGCTCGTCCAGGCTCTCGCGACGAACTCGATCCGTCCTATATTCGGCCGACGCCGCTGGGCCGTCTCGGGCGAGGCGGGCATCGCGAGCAGGTCGTACGCGTCGAACAGGTCGTCGTACGTCTCGGTCATCTCCTCGAGGAGGTTCATTGCTTTCGCGTAGTACGTCGCGTGAAACGCGTCGTTCGCGTAGGCGCCGGCGAGGAGTCCGACTTTCACTGTCGCGGGGAGGGCGCCGCCCCGTTCACGGCGCAATCGGCCGAACGCGGTCGCCAGATCCGTATCGTGCCAGCCCCGGCGGTTGTACCCGAGCGTCTCGCTGCGAACGGTTGCGACCAGCCCCTCCAGCATCGCGACCGTGTAGACGTCAGGGGCGATCTCGAACGACGGAACGGAGACGGATTCGACCGTCGCCCCCGCGTCGGCCAACCGATCGATCGCGTCCCGGGTCATCTCGTCGACTGCGGGGTCGCTCCCCTCGCGGCCGAACCCTTCCTCGACGACCCCGACCGCGAGATCAGTTACGTCGCCGTCGAGGGCCCGCTCGTAGCGCTCCGCGGGCACGGGTTCCGGTTGGCGCGAATCGAAGGGGTCTCGACCCGCGAGGACGGTCAGCGTCCGCGCAGCATCCGTCGTGGAGTTCGTGAACGTCCCGACGTGGTCGAGCGGGTGACGAAGACCGACGATCCCCGTGTACGGAACCAGCCCGAACGTCGGTTTGTGGCCGACGACGCCGGTCCAGGCCGCCGGAACGCGGACGCTTCCGCCCTGGTCGGTCCCGATCGCCAGATCGACCTCTCCGGCGGCCACGGCGGCCGCCCCGCCAGCGCTCGAGCCCCCGGCGAGGTGATCCTCGCTGCGTGGGTTCACGGTGGGCCCGAACGCGCCTGAACTGCCGTTCCCGGCAAATGCCATGTCGTCCATAGCGTTCTTCCCTACGATTCGCCCGCCGGCGTCGAGGAGCCTGTCGACGATTTCTGCGTCGATGCTCGGAACGTAGCCTTCCATGACCGCCGAGCCGCACGTCATTTCGACGCCCGCGAGCGAGACGTTATCCTTGAGGCCGATTCGCCACCCCGAAAGCGGGCCGTCGACGTCGCGTGAGACGTCACACCGGGTGATCCACGCGTTGTAGGGATCGTCGTCCGTCGCTCGACTGCTCTCGCGGGTCTCCGCTCCCGGCGTCGAACGCTGCTCGGCCGAGCTGGCGGATTGAACGGTCTCGTACATTCCAAGCGTTCCCTCGACCAGCGCTTCGAAATCCTCGAGCTCCTCGTCGGTGAGGTCGAGGTGGAGCGACTCGCCCAGCGCCCGTAACTCGTCTCGAGATGGTGGTTCCGGCACCATGTTGTACACTACCATACGTCCGTTCAGTACAAGTGTATTACCACCGAACGAGACCGATCGGACGGTCCGGCTTCGAGTGCCGGCGACGCTTCGGACGCTTGTTCCCCCTCGCAGTTCGTTACGCCTCCTTCGGAGTCATCCGACTACCGAAACGTCGGGACGACGTCGGTGGCGAACCGCCGAACGCTCTCCATGGCCGTTTCGTCGTCCATTCCCGGAAACTGCGTTCGGAAGATCAGGTGATCAACGCCGATGTCGCGGTACAGTGCGACGTTTTCTGCGACCTCGTCAGCCGACCCGATCATCGTCTGGGCCTCGAGATCACCGAAGCCGGGCCGACCATCAAACTCGGGGTTTCCCCACCGGATGTACTTGGCGGTGAGATCGAGAAGCGACGGATCGAGTGCCTCGTAGGCAGCCGCAGTCGTCTCGCCGACGTAGCCGTCGACCATGATCGTCACGTCGCCGTCGTCGGGATCTGTCTTGAACTCGGCGAGGGAGTCACGGTAGCGTTCGATGTCGGCTTCGAGGCGGTCCGGATCGGTCACGGCGGCAGTAAAGCCGTCGCAGCGGTAGGCCGCGCGTTTGATCGCGGTCTCAGCGCTCCCCCCACCCCAGATTTTCGGTCGCGGCGACTGGACTGGCGTCGGTCGGACGAAGCCGTCGGTGAACTGGTAGTGGTCTCCGTCGTGATCGAACCGCTCGCCTTCGAGGAGGCGTTTGAGGACCTCAAGGCACTCGATGAACCGTGAGACACGCTGATCCATCCCGACGCCGAAATTCACGAGTTCGCTCTCGCGGTACCCGAGCGAGACGCCCCACCGGGTCTTCCCATCCGCGAGGTGATCGATGGCGGAGATCCGTTCGGCCAGGTGCACCGGGTGATAGATCGGAAGGATGAGAATGTTCGCCATCAGCTCGAGGTCGTCGACCTGCGTGGCCATCGCTGTGAGGCTGGAGAATACGTCCTGAAAGCCGTCTTCGTAGAAGTGGCGCTCCCCTACTGCGGCGGTGTCGTACCCAAGGGTTTCGATTTCACTCACCTGCTCGAGTAGCGTGTGGATGGTACTGCCGCGCTCGTCGTCGCCGTACTGGTTGAGGTAGATGCCGAATTCCATGTGACACGGTGACTGTGGACACACATGATTCTTTCCGACAGTGTCGTTTCCGTCGACTTCTTCCCGCTATGCGAGCGATGCGCTCGAGTCACAGCCCGTACTCGAGTGAAGTACCTCGGGGACAAGCCCCAAGGCACTCGCCCTGCTCGACTTGTAGAGAATCAAATAAACAGTGATAGGTTTCAGAAGTCTTGCTGAATACAGAGCGCAAACGTAGCAATGTCCCTCAATTACCAACAACCGCTTTCATCGGACGTCCATTCACACGCGTTTCCTACCGTAAGGTCGTTCTTATCGATATACGTCGAGAGACAGGCGTAGTTACAGAAGTACGCTGGCGAGCCGCAGTCGGTAATACAATCACGGACACAGATCGGGTCGTGGTCGAAGATACGGGATCGACAGTACGTGCACTCCTCGTCCGTGCTGGGCGTTGTGATAGTTGTGGACATACCGGAACTACGGAGTAGGCTACAGAAAGTGTTTCGTGGGTAACTTCGGAAGCAAGGATCTGTTCAGTTCTTCACCTGTATGTCTCACACCCATATTTCACATTTTGAGAATTTTAACGGAGGCGGAAAATTAGCCCCCGTCGGACGAAGGCAACCCCTCTACTCACTCCTCGAGATCCATCACTTCGAGCTGTCGATTTTCGCTCCACTGACCGCGGGTGAAGTCGGGGAAGACGACCGGCATGCCGCCGTGTTCGATCGAAATGCGCGAGAGCGGACCCACTGCGCTCCACGTCGCCGCGTCGTAGACGTCCTGGTCAAGCGGTCGACCGGTGTTCAGCGCATCGATGATCCGGTAGAGCATGATGAAGTCCGCGCCGTGTTCGTTCACGTCTTCGTACTCCTCGGACCAGAGCGGGTGCCGGTACTCATCTTGGTAGGCTTCGAACGTATCGTCGTCGACGAGCGCGGGCGCCCCTTCGTCGTCGATTGCGAGATGCGAGCGCTGTCCCGCCTGGTAGCCGTTGAAGTACGCGTCGACGCCGACGACCTCGTTGCCCAGCCCGTACGGTCGGTTCGTCTTCACGTCGAACTGGATCTCGATCGAACGATCCCGGTTGGTCTTTATCAGCGACTTCGTCGTGTCACCGTTCGCCCAGTCGGTCTCGCCGTAGAACTCGTGGTCGGGCTCCAGTTCGTTTTGTGCGTACTGGCTGAACCGGGTTTCCGGGCTCTCCTGGGCGATCAGGTACTCGGGTCGATCGCCGCGAAGCAGATCCATGTACCAGGCGAGCGGCCCGAGCCCGTGGGTCGGATACAAGTCGCCTTTGAGGTGGAGGTGACGACGGGCGCGCCAGTTGACGGGCGGTCCGTAGTCGTGCATGTAGCTACCAACCTGCGGATTGATGTAGCTCCCGTACGCGTAGGAGAGTTCGTCGCCGAACACGCCCTCGCGGATCATATTCAGCACCCACAGCTCCTCTTCGAAGTAGTTGACCTGCTCGAGCATCATGCAGTTCTTCTGGGTCCTCTCTGCAGTGTCGACGAGGTCCCAGCACTGCTCGATGGTCTCAGCCGCCGCGACTTCCGTTGCGACGTGTTTGCCCTGTTCCATGGCGTACGTACACATCGTAGCGTGGGAGTCGAGGTCGCTGAAGACGAAAATCAGGTCGAGATCGTCCCGTTCTGCGACCTCCATCCACGTGTCGTCGATCATGTCCTCCGGATCGTCGACGGGCACCTCCGCCCGCCACTCGTCTCGTCCGTCCCACTCGTCTTCACCGACCCCGGCGGAGTACGTGTCGGGATCGGCCTGGAGGGACGCCGCCATCGATTCCACCCGGTCGTCCACCACATCACAAATAGCCCGAATCTCCGCCATATCAGGGTCCAATCGGTCGAGGTGCTGGGTCAGCGAGGCACCGCGATTTCCAAGACCGATGATTCCGATCCGCACCGGCGCGATTGGGTCGACCGCCAGCCCTATCACCGAATCGCCGCGCCGGGGTGGTGTTTCACCCGGCGGTACGTCGTCCGGCGGCCCGCGGCCGTCTCCGGAGTGCTTCCGAGCCTGTCCGGTCGCCGAAACGGTTACGAACCCCGTGGCGCCTGCGAGCCCCTGGAGATACGTTCGTCGATGCATATCATCAGCATTGATGACAGTCATCCAAATAAAACTTCCTCTGGAAATGGCGAATGGAAAGCGCCACTATAAGCCGCAGTGGTGGATACTATCGGAATAGACCGCTCACGACTTCAGTCGTGGGTAACTGACCAGGGAGAATTAACCGACGGCCACGGCAGACGCACAAATCGCTACCTACTACAATCTAACGCCGAAAGAACGCTCGCTCGAGCTAGTGGTTGACGAGACCGAGTGCTGGGCGGAAGCCGGGACGGCGAATAGCGGTGCGTCTTTTCACTCGCTCAAATCGAACGCCACCGCCAGATCCGTCGGCCAGTAGACAAACCGGTACCGTCCAGCAGGGAGGTCGGGACAGACCTCGAGCAGCGGGTGGCCAGTGTCGAAATCGCCAGTCGCCATCTCGAGCGTCCAGTCGAACCCGGTGTGAGGCTGATGGGTGTACCCTTCGTCGGTGTAGCCTGGCCCGTACCCGTCGTCGTCGTAGACGCGAACGTCCTGCCACCCGGCGTCGGTGTAGACCTCGAGACCGAACTTCTGTGCGTTTCCGGTCGTCTGTGACTCATTCGTAGTATTGACCATCTTGATCGCTACCGACTCGCCGCGATCGACGGTGAGCCGATCGACGCGCATGGAAAATCGGTCTGTGTCACCCCAGGTGACGTCCTCGACCGGCGACATGCGTGTGACGTCCTCGTCCGCGCATTCGAGTGCGGACGGAACGATGTCGGGGTCGCCATCTGGCCGAACGTACCCCTCGAGTTCTTCTGGCTCGACGGAGATGTCGAGCGCCGCCTCGACGGTCTCCGTCTCGTCCCATCCGTCGGTGATCGTTACTTCAGTCCGAGCAGGCCACTCGGCGTCGTCGGCGACGGTCACACGCGCAAGTGCGGATGGGTACAACAGTGCCTGACCACACTCCGCCCCCTTGTCACTGGTCTCGAGGACGGTCGCCGTCGCCGTCAACACCTCGCCCTCGAGGGACACGTCCTCGATTTCGAGGGTGTCGTGACAGATGTTCGGCCCGCCTGACTCGACGAACAACAGGAGCTGGCTCTCGAAGTCGGTTTCTCGGACGAACGGCCCGACGGTCTCCTCGAGTCGCTCCTCGGAGACGGCGTGGATCGGCGTCACGTGCGCCAGTCGGTCTTCCGAGTCGGCCAGCGCACAGGTTCCGATCGCGTCCTCGTCCCAGTCGGGGCGGTCGGTTCGGGTCGTGTACTGGGTTGTCTCGACGGCCTCAATGCCGTCGTCCGTTTCGTCGTCACCGTCGGTAGAGTCGTCGTCCCCATCGGGTGAGTTGCCATCCGTTTCGCTTGCCAGACAGCCCGCCAGCGAGAGGCCTCCGGCGAGTGCACCGTAGTGAAGCAATCGTCGTCGTGTCGGCGTAGTCATACGTCTGGATAGCGTCGCCGCTGATAAGTGCTTGTGGTAAGGTGAAAGAGCGATAGTACTCGTGAATCGGAGGCGCTAAACGAGAGCCGCAGAGCAGTCGGTCAGTCAGCTGGATCGATTTGAACCCGAGAGGAATGTCGGGGGCGTGATGGCCTCCCACGAGTAAACTCGTGGGCTTTCTCCCTGCGATCGTGTAAATCGCATCGGCGAACTCGAGCGTGTGAGGTGCGAAAAGAAGCAGCTCACGGAACTGAGACGACGGCATACCACTCCGAACTCTGTTCTATCTGTACTGAACGTTCGCTCTTTAACATTGAATAGGCGTTGTCCTGTACCACGTTCGCGCTGTGTCTTCAGCACGACTATTAAAACCCATCACCAATTGGGGACTTCAACGACCCTTAGAGATTCAGTCAGCTGCCGCGTTCATGATATCCGGGATCCCGTAGAGCGAAACGTCGTCACGCTCGTTAGCACGCCGTTTGAGGTCGTCGGTAAATCCCGACTTACTGAATAACACGTACTGTGTCGTCGAGTCCTCAGGCGCATTCCCCCAGCGGACATGGCCGACTGTTCGCTCGAGAGCAGCTAAAACGCCCTCACTCACTGGTGTTGACGTGAATTTACACTCTCCTGCAACCAATCCCTCGTTCGTAAGTCCAAGCACGTCGAGTTCGTGTTCTTTGAACCACCACTGACCAACGTTGAGAAACCGTCGATCGATAAGTTGTGGAAGTGCCTGTTGGCACAACCGTTCGAACAGCGGACTCACGTGGTCGGCGAGATCCGGTGCGACGACCTCGGTGTAGGCGTCCTCACCGAGGAGTTGCAACCGATCCTGGTTTCCGTAGACGAACCGAAACCAGAATCGGAAAAATGGATCTGCGATTCGATACCGGCCGCGCTTTGATGTTGTCGGTGATTCGGTAACAGGGATGTGGCGCTCGACGAGTCGCAATCGCTGCAGTTTCTGTAGGTACGTGCTGAGCGATCCTGATTCCACACCAGCCATTCCGGCAATCTCGTTCGGGGTGCGTCGTCCATGAGCAAGTGCGCGGAGAATACTGAAATATGTGTTCGGCTGCCGTAGTTCAGTTCGCAATAAAAATTCGGGTTCCGCATAGAGGAGCCCCTGTTCCGATAGGATCGACCGCTGTACATTCGTTTCGAGTGGTTCCTCCGGGTCAATTGTCTGGAGGTAATACGGTGTTCCGCCATACACTGCCCACGCCTTCACAGCTGTGTCTGTATCGTAGGCCGGGAAAAAATCGCGCGCGTTGCGCACGGATAACGGTTTCAAATCGATAGTGGCAGTGCGACGGCCATACAGCGGG
The DNA here is from genome assembly GCF_024362525.1 of Natrononativus amylolyticus. GTDB lineage: Archaea > Halobacteriota > Halobacteria > Halobacteriales > Natrialbaceae > Natrononativus > Natrononativus amylolyticus. Next base: position 725,323 of record NZ_CP101459.1, on the reverse strand, counting down.
CTTCCACCAGCGAGGACCTTGTCTTCCATGACGCTGATCGACGAGCCGATAAGTACGAGCGTCATTGACGATTCCTGCAGTTCCATATCCCAGACACGCTGGATACGAGACGGGAGCGAGTCGTCCTCTTCGATGAGAAACGGGAATTCGTCGATAATGACGACTGCCTCACGCTCTCCGAGTGCTGTGAGTAACGCTTCCCAATCACGCCGTATGTTCGCTAGATCCGCAAATTGCTGGGTGACTACGTCGACGAACTGCTCGAGTTGGTTCGGCGCAGTCGACTCGATCGCTTGGTAGTAGATAGCGTCTTCCAGGTCCCGAATGGATCGTCGGGCGAGTTCACTCTTTCCCAGTCGACGCCGTCCGTACATTACGATAAGTTCAGCATTTTCAGACTCGTACCGCGCCCGCAGATTGCTGAGTTCTGCTTCTCGATCGACGAACTTTGCCATGTGACTGTATACTCGTTGGTTCCCTAATAGTTGCTTGCAATTTGGAAATTGCGATTTTGGAAATCGTAATTTCTAAGTCAGCCGCAGAAATATGGCGATTCGGTGAGATCGGGGAACTCAAAACTGGACTGATATGGCATTGTTCACTCTCGAAGACGCGACACCACGACTCTGTTGGCACCGCCTGATTGAGGCAGTTTGAGGAACGAGCAGGTAGGTGAGTGAACTACCGGATATTGAGTTGAGCAGCCTCAACCGATGGTGGATACTGCTTGGTGTCCAATATAAAACAGAGCAAGCACGACTCATAGCTATCGGGAACAGACCTGTCGGCAACAAAAGTCATATATGAGGATTGTACGCTAATTTTATATTTAACACATACACTTTGGAGAACGTGACAACCGGCCGAAGGTGAAAGGGTCGGCCGATTGGATAGCGGAGGCAGTACGACATGGATCACTCACACCACCCTGGGGAGGGGCACGAAAGGGGTACAGCTTGTCGAACACTATTGCAATCAGGGCTCGTCGTGGTGATGGTAATTCTTATGATCACCAGTCTGATGACGCCCGCGTTGGCGACCAGCAGTTCAGCGGAGAGCCTCGAGACGACGGAGGACGACGTCACGAACGTTAATGTCGAGATTGAACACGATTACGGCACCACGACACACAGTCAGACGCTACACGCCTCTGTTCCGGCCATTCGGACGAGTGCGTACGACGAGACGTTCGAAATCGGGGGTGAGAGCAGCCTCGAGTTCCGAATCGAGAACACAGCCACCGGCGACCTGGTCACCGTGAGCCCGACCGATGACGCCGAGGCGGTGTCGGCCAACCTGGTCGAGTTCTTCCTGTACGGTCCCTCAGGAGCGCTCGATCCGGAAGAGTATCGGTCTATCGGCGTTGATGGCCCCGACGGCTGGGCTGAACTGCCGGTCACCGTGGAGGGAGACACGGAACTGTTCGAGGGCGAGGAGACGTTCGCACCCTACGAAATTTCGCTCGTCGACGCCGACAGCAACGAAGTGATCGATTCGACCGGTGAGCGGGTGATGGGGGTCGGCTACGACGCACCGCTCGAATACGACAGCGCTGACAACGAACTCGAGATCACGATCCCACGTGACGACGGGGTCGATCCCGGGTGGGACGTCACGTTCGAACTGGAAAACGCCGAGCACGAGCCCGTCTACGTGACGCGCCTCGAGAACGAGGCCAACGCGGACGCCTTCGAATTCACGATCGATGGAACGGATCTCGAGGCCGGGGAATATTCGTGGAATCTCCGGTTTGACACCGCCGATCAGGAGTTCCCCGTCCACTGGATATCTGAATACAAAGGTCTCGTTGTTACCGGGCCGTCCTTCGAGTTCGAGCCGCACCACCCTGACACAGGCGAACTCGTAACGTTCGATGTGACGGATGGTGGGTCGTCCGAAGTCGATAACGACGAGTACAAATGGGACTTCGGCGACGGGGAGACGGCCATTGGAGAAACCGTTACTCACTCGTTCGAGGAGATTGGTGCATACGAGGTCGAACTGACGGTTCTCGATAGCGAAACCGACACCAACACCGCTACCGAAACCGTCGCCGTTGGTGGGTACACTCTTATTCAGCATTCAGAGTCGCGAGCGGGAGGCCGCGGAACCGGCGACTATCGCTCACAACGTCTTATCATCGAGACCAGCAACTCCGACGAAACCTTTGAACTCGGTGGCGATGCGGCGACTGCGCTGCGCGTCGTCGACACCGAGGCGGACAAGTCAGTTACGGTGACTCCCGTCGCCGAGAGCGACCGGTTTACAGTCGATGGGGCTGCCATTGACATCTACGGTGGCACCGGTGAGATCCGAGACGAACCTCAGATACAGGCGTATTCCGTGACAGACGGTACTGGCTGGCTTGACGTCGACCTCGAGGGAGACACCGAAATGTTCACCGAGGGAGCGCTCTCGAGTTACGTCGTCGAACTGGTTGATACCGATGAGGATGTCGTCATCGGCGCAACGGACGAGCGCGTAACCGGGATCGGATACGAGGGTTGGGTCGACCAGCACGGGACCGAAGACGAGATCACCCTCACGATCCCGCGTGACGACGACGTTGACGAATCCTGGGATGTCGTGCTCCAATTGCGCGATCCTGATGACCGGACCGTCTATAAAGAACGGCTGTTGGAGAATGATGCGGGTGCTGATACACTATCGGTAACGATCGATGGAACTGCGCTCGCGGATGGAGCGTACGACGCACGTGTCACCTTTTACGAAGAGAAGGGAGAACGGCCGTACATCCTATTATTTACTGATAGGCGTCCGATAATCGTCGGTGATGTCGACCCTGTCGCCGCCATCGACGCTCCATCGGATCCCGTCGTCAATGAACACGTCTCGTTCTCTGCGTGGGAGTCTGAGCCGGAACGATTCATCGAACAGTATCACTGGGACTTCGGCGACGGTGAGTCCGTCACGACGGAGGACCATTGGGTTAGCCACTCCTTCACGGAACCCGGCGAACACGAGGTGGAACTGACGGTCGAGACCGCAGACGGCGAACAGGATACCACGACGACGACCGTCACCGTCGCCGACGTCGAGACGATCTCCGTCTCGGGCGCACTCGAGCTATCGGATGGCGAACCGGCAACCGGCGATACGGTGCTCGTCTTTCTGGACGGTGGTGGTGTCGAGATGACGCTCGTCGACGAGACCGGTGAATACGACTTCGAGCTTCCGGAGCGCGAAGACGCCTACGAACTTCAGTACTATCGTGGGGATCTCACTGTCGAGGAGTGGGATGCCTTCATGCGCGATGGGTTCGTCGACGTCTACGGACTCGACACCGTCCCCGGCGACGAGAACACATATCTCGGGCCGACACAACTCCCCGCGGGCCACGTCGTCGAAGTCACGGTCGTCGACGAGGCAGACAATCCGGTGTCCGATGCAATCGTCTATCACACGCACGTGAACGACGAAACGGACACGACCGCGGGTCTGAGCGGACTAACAAACGACGATGGCGTTGTCGACCCCGGCGGCGAACCCGGACTCGAACTGTCCGGCACCGTCGAACTCGAAGTCGAGCCGCCCGAAGACGACCGCTTCGTCGATCGTACCTACGAGCGAACGCTCGAGGTCACCGACGACGAATCGGTGGAAATCGTCCTCGAAGAAGTCGACGGCGACGACGTTCTCATCGAGCCGTACTTCGAGACAGAGTCCGAAACCGGCGTCGCCGAGGAGCTGATCACGTTCGATGCGTCCGGGGCGGTGGCACTCGAGGGTGACGAGGAGATCGACTTCGACGCCTACCACTGGGACTTTGGTGATGGGACAGAGACGACGACGACCGACCCCGTTATCGAGCACGCGTTCGCGGATGCAGGCGACTACGACGTCACGGCGACGTTCAGCGCCGGTGGTACCGAGGAGACGTACGATCGGACGATCACCGTCGCAGAACCCGTCGAGCCGGCGTTCTTCGACGTTACTGACCTCGATCCGAAAGACATCACACTCGAACAGGGCGAGGTGACCGACATCACGGCGACCGTGACGAACACCGGTGACGAACCGGCCACTCAAGACGTCGAGTTCCGCGTCAACGATGAGGTGCTCTCGACCGAGCCCGTTACGCTCGACGCAACGGAAGAGGACACGGTCACGTTCGCGGATATCGACACGGCCTCTCTCGAACCCGGCGAGCACACGTACGCGGTCGGTACCGACGACGACGCACAGACGGGATCGCTAACCGTCGAGGAACTGCCCGAGCCCGCGTTCTTCGTAGTCGATATCGACGACATCGACGACACGATCGGTCAGGGTGACCAGCTCACAGTGGTAGCTACCGTCGCAAACGACGGTGACGAGCCAGCGACCCAGACCGTCACCCTCGAGATCGGCGAGGGCACCGCTACGCTCGAGGAGGAGGTCGAACTCGCGGGTGGTGACAGCGAGGAGGTAGTGTTTACCTATGACGTTCCGGCAGACGCTACGCCGGTGGAAACGCCACTGACGGTTACCACGGCCGACCACAGCGATACGGCGACCGTCGACGTGTTCTCGACCGAAGAGTACGCGGTGACGATCACTGAGACGTCCGCGCCAGTCACCGCTGGCGACACGCTCGACGTGACCGTCACCGTCGAAAATGTCGGTAGCGGTGTCGCCGAACAGACGCTCGATCTCGAAGTCGGTGAGGAGACGCAGACCGCGACGATCGACCTCGAGCCCGGGGCGTCGGAGCCGTACACGTTCGCGTACGACACCGACGAGGGTGACGTCCCCGGCGTCACAATCGCAGCGGCGACCGAAGACGATGACGACACGACGACTGCCCGCATCCAGTCGGCCGAACCCGCGACGTTCGAGATCACCGAGTTCAACGTTCCCGCGACGGCCACCCAGGGCGACACGATCGACGTCGAGGCCACGGTCGCGAACGTCGGTGATCTGGGGGGCGCGGAGACGATCATCCTCTCGCTCGACGGTGTAGAAGTCGCGACCGAGACGGTCGACCTCGATGGCGGCGAGACGACATTGGTCTCCCTCGAGTATGAACTTCCCCACGAACCGCGTGCCGGTGAACACGACCGCTCGCACTCGGTCGCGACGACTACCGATGTCGCCGTCGATACGCTCACCGTCGACTACGGCACGATCGAGAGCGGTCTTGCCGCGGCCGATGCCGGTGATACCGTTGCCGTCGCCGCCGGCGAGTACGACGAAAGCGTCACGGTCGAGACGCCCGACGTCCGCATCCAGGGGGTCGACGGCGCCGACGCCACGACGATCCGTCCGGTAGACGACACTGCGTTCGAGATCGATGCCACCGGTGTCATCCTTTCCGGGATGACGATCGAGGGCGACGACACCGGCACCGGAATCGTGACTACGGCAGACGAGACGACGGTGCTCCGAACGACGGTCACCGACGTCGAGACCGGCCTGCTGCTCGACGGCAGTGACGGCCACACGGTCGCACACAACACGATTACGGACACCGAGACGGCGATCGAACTCCGCGAGTCAGATGGAAACGCGATCACGAACAATATTATCGACACGACCGCCGTCGACGCTGCGCAGTTCTCCCTCCAGAGCACGGCCGCTGGTGGGGACGGCATCGTGTTCACCGGCGGTGCGGACGAGACGATCGTTACCGAAAACGACGTTCGCGTCACTGGCGATGCGATCCGGATCGACGAAGACGCCGGCACGGCTAACGCCGCCGCGCGGAACAATCTGGAGGCCGACCACTTGAGCGTCAACAACGAGCTCAACCCGACGACGTTCGACGGTGAGGCGAACTACTACGGCGAGGGTGGCCTCGAGGCGAACACCGCCGGCGAGGTCACCGACGAGAACGAAGTCGACGAGCCCTACGAGACAGCCGACTACCACCTCACGATCGAGGACGTCACCGAATCGGTTGCAGTCGGTGACGAACTGGATGTCACGGTCGACGTGACGAACACTGGCGATTACACGGGGCTTCAGGACATCGAACTCGCGCTCGATGGTACGGTCATCGCGAATGAACACGACCTGTCTGTTGCTCACGACGAAAGCACACAGATCACGTTCACCTACGAACCGACTGCCGAGGATGTCGCCGTCGACGCGCCACTCATAGTCAGCAGCGACGACGGCGACGTGACGACCGACGTCACGATTCAGCAGGCACCGCTGTTCGTGGTTTCCGACGTTACCGCACCGGAAGCCGCCGAACAGGGTGAGTCCATCACGGTGCAGGCACAGGTCGAAAACGAGGGCGCCGCAGCCGACCAGGACCTCGAACTCCGACTTGGTGACGATCTCTCGGATGCTGACGCCTACACCGTGCTCGAGAGTACGTCGCTCACGCTTGAAGGAGACCAGACCACCGTCGGCTTCACCACGACACTCCCTGCAGATGTCGACGAGGGCGTCACGATGCTCGGCGTCGCGAGTGCAGACTCGATCGACGAGGTCACGGTCTCGGTCCTCGAAGCAGACGACACTGACGAGAAAGAAGAGGGCGATGACGACTCAGGTGACACCACGCCGCCACCGGCGGACGACGATGACACGCCGGACGAGACGTCGCCCGCCCACGTCGACGTGACGGCCATCGACGCGCCAACTGACGTCGAGGTTGGTGAACAGGTCACGGTGACCGTTTCGCTCACCAACAGCGGTGACGACGTGGAAACGGCAGACGTCACGCTGGTTATGAACGACGAAGCAGTCGACGACCAGCACGTCACCCTGGAGAGTGGCGAGAGCGACGGCGTCACGTTCAGTCTCACCGCGCCGGACACACCCGGCGACGTCGACCTGGTCGTGACCACCCCGGACGATACCGCAACGACGACGCTCGTTGTCACCCCGCTCGAGGAGTCGACGGACGACTGCCCGACTGACGACGACGCAGACGACTGCCCGGCTGACGACGCGACGGACGCTGATGACGAGACGGAGACAGATGACGGTACACCAGCCGAGACAGACGACGAAGCGGATGACGTGACGGGAGACGACAGTGACACAGTCACCGAAGCGGATGACGACGAACCCAGCGACGACGAGAGCGGATCCGACGCGGTTCCAGGATTCGCGGTTCTCCCGGCGCTGATTGCCCTGTTCGTCTCCATGCTCGTCCTTCGTCGCCGCCGGTAACGGTCGCCGATCTAGATCGACACGGTTGCGGTCGTTCACCGTGGATTTTTCCTCCGCTGGCGATTCAACTGTCTCACAGTAGGCGAACCGATCAGTACAGGCACTTTCGGAAGTTTCGGAAACGACCCGGTACCGTTTATGTCGCTGCTCGAGGAACGTCAGTCCAGTGTGATTGCCGACGCCCGCGTGTTTCAGGATACGTTCCTTCCCGACGAGATCGTCCATCGGAACGCCGAACTCAACCGACTGTCGGGGATCGTCCAGCCGGTCCTCGAGGGTAACCCCGCCGAAACCGCCTGCCTGTTCGGTCCGACCGGCGTCGGCAAGACCTGCTGTGCTCAGTACGCCCTCGAGCAACTCCGCGAGACGACATTCGATATCGAAACCGCTTACGTCAACTGCTGGCACAACTACAACGGCTATCGTGTGCTCTACCGACTACTCGAAGAGCTCAACCGGACGCTCGACGTTCACCGCCAATCGACACCCAAAGACGAACTCTACGACCGTCTCCGACAGGCCGACACTCATCCGTACGTCGTGATCCTCGACGAAGTCGACCAGCTCGAGGACAAAGACGTTCTCTACGATCTGTACGCGTTACCTCACGTAACGATGATCCTCATCGCGAACGACGAACAGGATCTCTTCTCCGGTCTCGACGACCGTCTCTACAGTCGGCTGCGGGGCAGCGAGTGCGTCAAGTTCGACCGGTACAGCGACGACGAACTCGTCTCGATCCTCGAGAGCCGGGTCCAACGCGGCCTCGCAGAGGGCGCGATCACCCGCGAGCACCTTGCATTGATTGCCGACGCCGCAGCCGGTGACGCCCGCGTCGCGATCGGCGTGCTTCGGACCGCGGCCCGACAGGCGAGTTACGATGGCGCAACTGAACTCTCCCGTGCAGATATTGATGCCGCGATCCCGGAAGCCCGATCTGAACTCCGCCGAAAGACGCTCGACCAACTCATCGCCGATCAGCAACTCCTCTACGAGATCATCGACGAACACGGCGAAGTCGCACCCGGAACCCTCTATGAGGCATACGAGCATCGGTGTGACGGCCCGAAATCCCGCCGGATGGTTCGAAACTACCTCTCGAAGATGGAACACTACAACGTGATCGAAGCCGACGGCGAAAAGCGCAGTCGCGTCTACCGCGTTTCGGAAGCGGCTTTCGGAACCACCGAACGCTAACGCCAAAATCGCATTACTGCGGCACGATCGACGCTCGTGTCGATCGCTTTCGGAAACGTCGGAACTGTCACGCGCTCGCTTATTCTTTCTCTCCCCATCTACCCACGTGAATGTCTACTTCCACCCCCTCACAGACGCCGACCGTTCCGGAGTTGCCGTCACTCGAGCCGGGCATCACTCTCCTCGAAACGGGCGACAACCCACGAGGGCCACTCCACACGCTGGTCGTTGACCACGTCTTGACCACACGGGGAAGGGCCGTCTGGGTCGACACCCACGGGCATGCGACGACACAGCCACTCGCAAGGCTCGCACCGACGCCGCGAGTGCTCGACCGGATTCACGTCGCCCGTGGGTTCACGCAGTATCAACACGTCGCGATCGTCGATGCGCTCGCGACCCACCTCGACGACGACACGGAGGTGATCGTCGTACCCGCCGTCGACGCGCTGTACCGCGCCGACGAGTGCTATCGGGGCGAGGGGACGGAGCTCCTTCTCCAGACGCTTGCGACACTGGCTCGCTACAGTCGTGAGCACGACGTTCCGGTTCTCGTCACCCGGACTCGAGCGGACGCGTTCTCCGAGCCGGTCGCCGCAGCAGCCGGCGAAACGATTCACTGTGAACACACTCGAGAGGGCCCCCGGTTCGTCGCCGACGGGTTCGAAACGCTCGTCTACCCGACTAGCCACGGCCACGTCCAGACGACGCTTGCGTTCTGGCAACGCATCCTCGAAGCGCGTCGCCCCCTGTACGACCACACACCGGCGCACCAAACACGACCACAGGAGGTGTTCGCCAGTGGGTCGCACTAACCCGACGTTCCGCGATACGCTTCGCGCCCTCGAGCGCCAGTGGGCCGACTACCGGCGCGGACTCCGTCGACGGGATCAACCCCACTTCGACCAGTTGTTCGAGCACGCACGGAAGCACGCGGACGCGAGCGGGTATCTGAACCACCCCGAGCCGACGTATGCGATCCTCGTCTCGATCGCCCTCGAACAGGAAGCCCGCCTCGAAACACTCGAGAGACGACTCGAGGCGCTCGAAACCGAGGCAGAGACGGCCAGTAGTGAGAGCTGAGGTGAGTTGCCGTGGTGTTCACGATCGACTATCTCGATGATGGCGTCTACCTGTGGACCGTAACCGCAGACGGCGCAGCGTACGAACGGATCACCGACTACCGACCGACACTGTATGCGGCCGCTGCATCGACCAGCAATGGCTCACTCGAAACACTCGAGGTCGACCTCCAGCGCCACCCTGCCGTCGTCGCCACGGCAACCGAACGCTGGCGGCCAGGATTTCGCCACGATCACGAACCGGTTCTCCGGATCGACGTTCGCGGAATCGACGACGTCCAACAGGTCGCCCGGTTCGTCCGCCAGCGTGACCGCCCGGGAACCTACCGGTGTTTCAACGTCGATTTCTCCCGGGAGTTTCGCTATTGTCTCGAGACCGGTACCGATCCGACGCCGGGAACGGCGCTGTCGACGCTCGAACTCGCTGCAGCGCCACCGGAACTGGCAACCCCACCACTCACCGAACTCACGATCGACGACGACTACATCAGTGGCTCACCAACCACCGTCTTGGAAACCCTACAGGCTCGCCTCGAACGTGTTGATCCGGACGTGCTTGTTCTCTCGTCGAGCCGTCTCGTTCCCGTCCTCACCGAGAGTGCCGCCGAATACGATGTCGAGTTGCAACTCGGCCGCCTCCCTGGTGTCCAGCGTCTTGCCGGGGCGTCGACGTACGAAAGCTACGGCGACGTCGGTCACTCACCGGCACGCTACAACGTACCCGGGCGCGTCATCGTCGATCGGTCGAACACGTTCTTCTATACACAGTCGGGGCTAACTGGCTGTCTGGATCTCGTCGGCCGGTCGTGGAAGCCGCTTCAGGAACTCGGGTGGGCATCGATTGGGAACGTCCTCACCGCGATCCAGATCCGCGAGGCGCGCGATCGTGGCGTGTTAGTCCCGTGGAACTCGTGGCGCCATGAGTTCTTCAAGCCGATGCGTACCCTTCACAACGCCGATCGCGGGGGGTATACGTTCGCTCCAGACGTCGGCCTTCATGAGAACGTTCACGAACTCGATTTCTCGAGTCTGTATCCCAACATCATCTGCCAGCACAACATCAGCCCGGAGACGATCCGCTGTGAGTGTCACAGCGATCGGGCAGATGTTCCCGGCCTCGGATACGCGGTCTGTGATGAGCCCGGGTACCTCCCGGATGTTCTACAGCCGTTGATCGACGACCGGGATGCAATCAAAGCCGAACTCGAGCGGACCGACGACGACGAACGGCGAACGGCATTGCGCCGACGGTCGAGTGCGATCAAGTGGATCCTCGTCTCCTGTTTCGGTTATCAAGGGTTTAGCAACGCCAAGTTCGGCCGGATCGAGTGCCACGAAGCGATCAACGCCTACGCTCGCGAAATCCTCCTCGAGGCCAAGGAGATTCTCGAACAGAACGGGTGGCGGCTGCTTCACGGTATCGTCGACAGCGTCTGGGTGACACCGATCGATGGTGAAACGCAGGTTCCCCTGACGAGTCTTGCAGAGGCGACCTCCGAGGAAGTAGGCATTCGGCTCGAGTACGAAGCAGCGTTCGAGTGGGTCGCATTTGTCCCCCTGGCAGAGAGCGACGAAGGGGCGCTCACGAAGTACTTCGGAAAGCGCTGTGACGGCGAGTACAAGTTCCGCGGCATCGAGAGCCGTCAACGACACACCCCCGAGTGGATCACGACGCTCCAGCGAGAGTGCATCCGACTTCTCGATGACCATCGCTCCCCCGAGGCCGTCTGTGCACACCTCCAAGGCGCACTTCAAACACTCCGGACTGGAGAGATCGACCCCGCCGAACTCGTGATCACGAAGCGGCCATCCAAACCGCTCGACGCATATCGACAGTACACGCGGACGGTCGCTGCCCTCGAACGCGGCACAGACTTGGATCTGGATATTCAGCCGGGTCAGGATGTTTCCTATGTCGTCGTTGACGACTGCAAACGCTCACGCGAGCGGGTTCGACTTGCGTGTGAGGAACCCGACCAGTACGACAGTGAGCTCTATGCAGACCTCGCGATTGATGCCGTAGAAGCGGTGTGTGCGCCACTTGGGTGGCGGCGGGCCGAGATCGAACGATACCTCTCAGAACGAGTCAATGGATCACTGCCAACATATACTACGTAAATCGAGTTGTTGTATTTCCTTTACAATCAACCAGCGTCAACGAGCGAAAGCGGCTCCCATACGGACCTTGTTCGATGATCGTTCCCTGAGATTTAGCCGAGTCGAGCAGTCAAATACTGGGTTCGTCCTCGTTGGAATCTACGCCAGTGGTTGTTACAAACGATTGTTTCAAACGCTCGTTTCAAACACTCCGAAGTCATCACTCTGAGCCACCGCCCAGGCGGCCACTCCGGGTGACTCAGGGAATCTTCTCTGTCTGTGTCTCGAGTTCATCGCGATCCGTCCACCGAAACGTTCTATCGGCGTTCTCGACCAACTGCAGGTGAGATGCAGCCATCCCGTTATCGTATCGCGCTCTATTGGCTTCCACACTTCCGTACTCCCGTTTGAGCACCCACACCTTCTCCCGAATATCCTCGTGGAAGAGATAGCCGAGTTCCCACACATAGCCACCTTCGTAATCCTCGATCACGAGGACGATGTGTGTCGCCTTCGCACACAGGTTTTCGTACGCGGCAGCCCACAGCGCGAGTTCGTCGGGTGTCAAACCGAAATCCTCGAGACGGAACGAAACGGCGTCTCGACGTCGGGCCAGAAGCTTATAGACTGCCATCCGGCGATCGGCGACGTCAGTGTCGCCACCAGCCCCTAACACGAGATACCGCCGCTCACTGAAGGCGAGTTCTCGAAATCGGTCGCTGTGGAGCAACGTCTTCAGGCGTTCGTGCTCCTCGAAGGAGAACGCCAACCCATCGACATCGATCACATCCGCATCGACGCCACTCTCTTCAGCCATGCGATCACCTAGCAGTGGCTGTGTCTTCAATATACTGATTAGTGGTGTTACCACTGTTGTAACCATACGTCTAACTACTGGCCTCAAAAATCCGTATATTTATGCGTGTGGACGGAGTATACGATCGTATGAAGCCACCGGGACACGCTGCAGACGACGAGCCTGATACGTGGCACGTCCTGCAGGCGGTCACCAGTACGAGCCGGGCCAACATCCTCGCCGATATCGTCGGCCACCCGAAGGGGGCGCCAAGCGTCGACGAACTCTCGAAGACCAACCCCAGCCTCGAGAAGGATACGATCAGGGGCCACCTCTCGGTCCTGAGGGACGTCGGTGTCGTCGAGGAACTCACGATTCCGGCTGGGGAACGCACTCGAGGCTACCCTTACAAGTTCTATCGCCTCACCCGGCAGGCTCGAGAGCTCTTCGATGCGAACGGGCTCTTTCCGGAGGACGCCTGGAAACGACAGTACGATCGCCTCACCAAGGATGCCGAGATGCGTGAACTCGAACGGATGCCACGTCCGGTGCCTGATCCTGACACGTCGGATGACGACCGTAGCGAGGAACTTACTGCGGATTAAATGGCAGAAAAACCCGTCATCACTCGAGTCAATCACCGTCAGCGACAAGATTTCTGAAAGTATTACAAATATTCGAGGGGGAATCCCACGACTTCAGTCGTGGGATGAACTCAGGGTACGTTCCCTTTCATTCCCGGGCCGCTCAGAAACCATTTCACGATCTTCGCTTCGCCGCGACGGAGGACCGTGCTCGCTGTTGCCTTATCGATACCGACCGTCGCGGCGAGTTCCGCGAGGGTACACTTCCGTGGCACTTCGAAGTATCCGCTTCGTACGGCGATTTCTAGCAACTCACGCTGGCGGTCGGTCAGCAGTACATCCGCGTCCGTGGTACCGACGAGCGACTGGAGTTCGTACGCCGCCCCCTCCGCATCGAGCGTTGCCCGCAGTCGCTCGAGGTCCTCGCGGGTTCCGGTCAGCTCGAATTCGAACCAGCCATCCTGAGCGACTACCGGGAACTCGACGATCGAAGATGACGCCTCGACGAAGTCATAGAGCTCAGTGTCGGTCATCTCGTACTTGGTGAGCACGCGTCTGTCGGCCGACTCTAGCAGTTCGAACCGAATAATCGAAGGGTGAGCCCGGAGTGCTTCGACGATCTCGTCCGGCGTCTCCGTGACGATTTCTCCGAGTTCGATCACGCGTTCACCCGTTCGGTATCCCGACAGGAGCTTGAAGGTGGCATCGGGAAATCGCTTCGAGACCGCTGCCACCCACGATTCCTCCGGTAGCTGAATCCGAAATTGTGCGTGAATCACGGCCTATCAGTGCTCACGGTGGAGAGATTCGGCTGTTGGGCTGCCGTCGGTTTCCGGTATCCAGATATCTACTGTGTGAGTTTGACACTAGCATGGTGGTGTAATTGGTAAGCAGATGCTGGACCAGTATTAGCTTGATGCCAAAAGAAGACCGAAGACCAGATACCGAGATCGAAACCGGCGACATGGACGAGACGACCGGAACGCTCGTCGTCGGAACGTTCCTCACGCTTGACGGCGTGATGCAGGCACCGGGGGGACCCGATGAGGACCGGGACGGCGGCTTCGAACTGGGTGGGTGGTCGGTCAACTACTGGGACGAGCAGATGGGCGAGGTCATGGACAGTCAGTTCGCCGACGCCGACGCGTTGTTGCTTGGCCGAAGGACGTACGAAATCTTCGCTGCATACTGGCCCAACGTCGACGGGGCTGACGATCCCACCGCAGCGAAACTGAACAGCATGTCCAAGTACGTCGCCTCGAGGACCCTCGACAGGGTCGAGTGGAACAACTCGACGCTGCTCTCGGGTGATGTCGTAGAGGCCGTCAAGGATCTCAAGAACGAACGTGGGGACGTGATCATGGTGCAGGGGAGCCAAGATCTGATCCAGACGCTGCTCGCAGCCGACCTCATCGACGAGTTCTGGCTCTGGATCTTCCCCCTGACCCTAGGGGAGGGAAAGCGGCTGTTCGATGACGGGACGGTCCCCGCGGCCCTGGAGCTAACGGATGTCGACACCTCGAGTACGGGAGTCCAGATGCTCCGATACGAGCGAGCAGGGGAGATCGATCACGGCTCGTTTACGTTGGATGAGGAGGCGGAGTGAGGTGCGGTACGTTCGCGGGGATAGACAAGGTGGGCCCTTCACCGATTATCGCCAGTTGATGCTCCCGTTCGTTTTCGTAGAACATCTTGGGCGTCTTCACCGAGACGTTCGTCTCTGATCCGGGGGCGAAATCTCGATACAGCGCCATTCGCCGCCGTAATCATCGTCTCGCTGGAGGGTGAATCCCAACCCGTTCACGTAGAACTCGATTGCTGTATCTTGATCCTCGCCAGAAACATCAAGAGTTAGATATCAATTACCATATATCATCCCAAGCAGACATAGAATTCCTCACCTGGGTTTATTCTCACTTCGAATGATACTGAATCCGCTGTTAAACGCGTCCGCCAATTAGTCGATTGTCACGCGGCCGGGAGACGGCAACTCACGAAGCTCTGGATTCATTAAGACATACAGGGCCAGTGAAAATGCTGCGAAACCGAGTGCAGCCATCGCAGCTTGTGGGCTGAACCAGCCAGCGAAGACGCCCCCGGTTAGCGAACCGATGGGAACCATGGATGCTGACGCAGAACCATGAATGCTACTCACCCGTCCAACCATCTCTGCTGGCGGTGCAGATTGAACGGCGGCAGCTACTTGAACGGAAAGGATTCCGATGGGGATGTTCGCAAGCGCAAAGAGCAGAGCAGTCAAAGGGAGCCAGTCAGCGAGGAGAGCACCACTCCAGAGTACCCCTGCGAGGGTATATCCGACGATAGCGCTCCGGCCCAATGGACGATTAGCAACGAGGTTCGTGGCTATCGCCCCAACGAAGCTTCCTGCTGCAATTGACCCCATGAGAATCCCGTAGGTTCCAGCTGCACCGATCTGACTCAACACTATCGGAACGGCGAGAGAGTCGGCGTACGCAGGAGTCGCTGCTAGCATCATCCCGACAGAAAAGTTGGCAACTACTGCCCCGGCAAGTAGTGGTACAAGGAACGTCCCACGAAGAACGGATACTCCTTCGCGCATACGTATCAAATAGGACCCGGAATCTTCGGTTTCTGTGTGGGTGCCGTCACCGTCCGTGACAAGGGAGTCACCGCCGTTCTCGACTTGCCCTTCGTCGTTAGCCAGTGTCGAGGTATCCTCTGGTTGGTCGTCATTTGTCAACATATTCGCAGACGGGATCGAAACTGTCGCAAACACGATCGCGGCGATCCCAAACGTGATGACGTCAAGTGCGAACAGGGCGACTGCGCCGAACAGGCCGATAAGCACACCGCCTATCCCATTCGCCACCATTTCGAACCCCTGGTAAGCCACCGAGAACAACGAATTAGCTGCGACCAACTCCTCATCGTCAAGGATGCGCGGGAGTGCGGCAATTTGAGCTGGATATACCAGCTGGTTGAGTGCAGAAAGGACAGGCATCACGACAAGTATCAATTCGACAGTAAGGAACCCGAAAACATAGGCGATTGGAATCGACGAGACGACAACCGCTTGGATGAGTTGCGTGCTGACAAGTGTTCGTCGAATCGACCACCGATCGACCAGTGGTCCTGCGAGAAATTGAAACGCCTGCGGGGCCATTGTCACAAACCCGGCTATTCCCGTATAGACGGGATCGTTGGTCAGACTGTAGACGAGCCACATCGCGGCGACAAAGTAGAAACTATCACCAATATTGGTGATCACACGACCTGCAAACAATCGACGAAACGTTCGATTCCGAAGGACTCCTCTCATATCCTGATAAATGGGACGAGATCGCCATAAATATAATTTGAATGATGTTTCTGTTACGCGGTGAACAGAATCTTTGTTCTATATTTTATTTGGCATCACTGCCGATTTCGAGCACACGAAGTGCGTCATCATCCGTACGTGCGAGCCGATCGTCGCCCTCGCATTACTGTGCCAAAAGGGGTGTTCAACACCCAGCGATCTATTTCAAAACCAATATAACAATATCCAGTGTGTGAATCACGTTCTAGGAATATTGGACAATCTTGTGGATGACCCGGACGAGATCAAGTTATTTTTCAATATCGACAATATTGAACGTCTCGTCAACGACAATTATGAGTGTGGACTCGTCAACCCGATACATCACATTTACCTGAACCGGATTTCGGCTTTCGATATCTATTCTAGCGGGACTCAGCTCGGAGATCTCCCAGATAGGCCGTTCCTGAACAACAACCCCATTCTCACAATAAAAACTGGTAACGACTGGGTCGGTGAGCAGAAGTGCATGGTACAACGCAATCCGAGACCTAGCACTACACCGTTGACAATCAAACCGAACCACTGGATCAAGAGACAGGTCGTTCAGTTCTTCTGACCTATCCGCTGGTGATGGACCGTCACCCATTGTGTCAAACAGTTTCACAGCCGACTTCATCTGGCCATTACAGTACGGACAGAAGCCGTTGGTGACCTGTTGTACTTTCGTCCGGAAATATCGACTCACAACTTCTGGAATTTCATCCCGGTCGTACCCGGCAAATACAGCAGGTGGAACCGGGGCTTTCCAACCAGATGGACAGAATGAACAGGAACCACACCCGACCTGGACGGTTTCATTTTCATACCGTAACATTATCGCTTCGCCACTTTTCTGACACGAGTGGTCCAACACGATCGGGTCGATAGTCCCGTGCGCCGTGTACATTCCCGACGCAATCGCCCCGTTCACATGCTTACCAGCTTGCGTAAGTCGGTATCCTTCGTCGGTCTTGGTAACGAACTGCCCCACTAGCTTGTCAAGGTGGTAGTTGAATTGGCCCGGGTCACGCATCCCAACTGCCCTACGCAACTCGGAGAATGTTACCGTCTGAATATCGGACTCCCAGAGTACTTGTAGAATCTTGAGGCGTGTCTCGTCAGTGAGGGCAGCGAACGCCTCTTCAGGCTCAACGTGCTGGACGAATTGTTCACTCATGCCTCCCCATTAGAGGCGTTTTTTCATAGACATACCGAGAACCGCTGTATGCACAGTCTCTGCTCTCACCGTTACAGAAGTCGCCTGTATCCAACGCTCATTGAGTCTGCAACAGGGTGTGAGAATGATCTTGACAACCTCGTACAAAAGAATCAGTGGCGTAATTTGGTTATAGCAAATGGTGTGTGAAGTGCCTGACTCTGAGCAAACTTATTGCTCCCCCAGATAACTAATATGATAATTTGACACTAGCATGTTGGTGTAATTGGGAAGCAGGCGCCGCACCAGTATTAGCCTGATGTCAGAAGAAGACCGAAGATCGAAGACCGAGATCGAAGCTGGCGACACGAGCCTGACGATCCGTCGGACGTTCGGTGCGTCGCGCGAGCGCGTGTATCGAGCGTTCGCCGATCCGGCGGAACTCGAGCAGTGGTTCGCGCCGGGGGAGATGACCGCACAGGTGGACGACCTCGAACTCGAGTCCGACGGTGCGCTCTCGCTCCGAATCGTAGACGGAAAGCGATCCACCACCATCGAAGGAACGTTCCTGGAGGTACTCGAGTACGAGCGCATCGTCCACACCTGGCAGAACTCGGGCCAGAAGGAGAGTCGCGTTACGTACGAGTTCCGAGACGTGGACGGCGGAACCGAGGTCGTACTCGTCCACGAACGGATCGGTGCGTATCGGGATCGGTCTGCACGCGAAAACGTTGACGGGTATGTCGAAGGATGGTCGAGTGCTCTCGAAACGCTGGGAACGGTTGTGAGTCGCGAATGAGAGAAACGTACGCCGGAAGCTGCCACTGTGGTGCGGTTCGCTTCGAGACAGACATCGACCTGAACGACGGAACGACGAGGTGTAACTGTTCGATGTGCACGAAGACTCGGTACTGGGGCACTGTCGTTTCCTCCAACGCATTCCGCCTATTGCAGGGAGATGACGCGCTGACAGAGTACCAACCACGGAGTGCGACGAGCCGTCACCGCTTTTGCAGTTGCTGCGGCGTCAAGCCGCTTGGGCAAGGGACCGTCGACGAACTCGGCGGCGAGTTCTACGCCGTCAACGTCGCCTGCTTGGACGATGTCACAGATGAAGAACTGGCGGAAGCGCCGATTACCGACGTCGACGGACGACACGACGCGTGGGGGTCTTCGCCCACAGAGATCCGGTATCTATGAGGTCGATGCTGTGTACCGACGTATCGGCTACCCCGTAGAAAACAGACCGACGACGGACGAGACCAACGACGCGTCACATGAGCAAATCACAACGATGAGAAACGACGGAGAAGGTCGCCTTAGGAGGAGCTGCGGAAAATGATCGTCGATAGCCCGTATTTCGTTGCCCCGTTCGTTCTGCTTATCGGGGCTCTCCTGGCGTTTCGCTCGCTCGGGTATGTGGGAGTCCGACCGATGCGGTCGTGGAAAACAGCGTCTCGATATGCACTGGCGGCCATGTTCGTGTTCACCAGTATTTCTCATTTCACGAGCACTCGAACTGACCTCGTTCAGATGGTTCCTGACGTACTCCCTGCTCCCGAGTTGCTGGTGACCGTCACCGGCGTGCTAGAACTCCTTGGAGCGATCGGGCTGCTGTGGCCGCGGACGGCACGGTACGCCGGGATCGGTCTGACGGCGCTCCTCGTCGCCATGTTCCCGGCGAACGTGTTCGCTGCACAGGAAAGTCTCGTTATCGCCGGCACCGAAGCGACGCCGCTGTGGTTTCGATTCCTCGTCCAGATAGCGTTCATCTGGCTCCTCTTGTGGGCAACGACTGGGCTGAAGCGTCACCCGTCCGGCAATGGTGCCGACTGGCGAGTTTCGGCCCGCCAAATGCGCAAGCGAATCTGAGACCGAATGACCGACGACAAAACTCCCTGTCA
Source organism: Natrononativus amylolyticus (assembly GCF_024362525.1). Classification (GTDB taxonomy): domain Archaea; phylum Halobacteriota; class Halobacteria; order Halobacteriales; family Natrialbaceae; genus Natrononativus; species Natrononativus amylolyticus. Next base: position 706,057 of record NZ_CP101459.1, on the reverse strand, counting down.
GTACTGAGTCGGCCCTCGAGCAGGTAGTTTCGAAGGTGTGAGCGCCGGTCGGGAGTATGACTCTTAGAGGCCAATGTCATTCTCGAGGACGGGACACGCACGAGTTGATCGATCTCTTTTCTCGCTGGCTTTTTCCGCTTCCGCATCGAGCCGGAGCGTCGCACGGACCGGGTCTGGGAGAAACGGTCGTGGGGCCATCTCGTGGCGCTCGATTTTCTCGGGCTTTCGTGTTTTCTGGTGGACAGCCCGCGCCATTGGGACGCCCCTGAGATAGTTGAAGTCCCCGAGGACTCGATTACAGATTGTTATGGTGATTGTATTACGGTTGATTGGTGTATGGTAACTACAGACATCGCTAAGGGGGGTCGACTGTACGGGACGGGTTCTGGAACAACGAATACACTCCCATCATTGCGACAGTGTCTTCTCGAGAACCCTGCGCCCGCTGGACTCCCGACTGCCGCCCACGCTCGCGCTTCGCTCCGCGCTCGCTCTGTGGATAGTCGGGGTGGTTCAGAGCAGGGGTGCTCCCCTCTACTGTTGTATCTCGAGGTCACCTCGGTGGTACTCGGCCTCTTTGTGTTCGAGGTCATCTCGAGGCGCCCTGGACTCACCTGTCTCAGATAGCGTTGATAGTCCCTCTTCTAGACCAGCGTTGAGAGTCAGTCGTAGCTGTTGTGCAGACCTGTTTCGCTCTGGCTCGAGGTTGTCTCGAGGTCGCTGAGGAGGAGTTCACATCTCTCTGGGTGTTTCAGTCTCGCTCCCAGGTCGCTCTCAGGAGCTGCTTCATGCTCTTCTGTGGTGGGCTCGCACCATAGTGGTCACAGTCCTGCTACGCACAGTCTGATTTCCTGTGCTGTTCCTCGAGGAGGTGACACTCCCTTTCCCTTGTCTGACGCAGTCTGATCGGGACTCGAGCTATAACGGTGAGGGGAGTGGCAGGACTATGTACGGTCGATAGTCTACTGTTTAGCATAATTTTCCCACCAAATTTTTTAGTAATCACGAAGATCTCTATGTATGGATCCAACTGCTGAACCGTGGGAAATTGCGCGCGATATGACGAGAAAGCAGTATCTAACACTGGCAGCGATTTGGAACAATGGTGGCGAAGCCAGGACGGCCGATGTCACCTCTAGTTCGGATGCACTCTATAACGAACTCGTGAATAACCACTTCCGGAAGATGATCGCAGCCAACCTCCTCGAGGAGACCGACGAGGATCGCGATCGAAGATCGTCACCGCCATCACGAGGGTACGGCTATCGGATAACAGACAGGGGTCGAGAAGTGCTCTCGGCAGCCCAGGAGGACTACGGAATGAACCCTCTCGAGGAGGGTGTTGTCCGCAACCGTCTTGATGAACTCGATGGACGTCTCCGTGCGGTCGAAGAGGAACTACAGGATACCGACGACGACCAATCAGACGACCTCGAACGGCAGATTGACGAGCTTCACGAAGATTTCGAAGCACTGACTCGCGACGTCGAGAGGGTTATCGATATGGTTAGAGCACTCGAGAAGAGGTGAGGAGTGGTTGAGTCGGAACAAATCGTGGTCAGACACCAATCCCAACCCCGAGGAAGAGTAACGTCATATAGCCAACCCCCGCCACGATTCTTCGTATCGGACCATGTGCGTTCTCGTTCCCACCTACGAAATAGATGAATACACCAGCGGCGCTGACGACTAGCGCGGATACCAGGCCCCATGTTGGGTACATAACAAACGCCATTGCAATGGTACCGATCGCGAACCACCGAACCGCTGCAGCATTGGCCTGTGTGAGTATTTCCATGGCTTGATATTAGTTTAGCCTTATTGTACTTAGTGGTTTATCTGATATTCAGAAGTGAAGTGCATCGAGAGTCGAGTAAAGTGGATTGACTCCGTTGAAACCCTCGGTAGTAACATTTTGCCGAAGTCATACTGCATACAGAGGACGACTCGTTTAGTCCAACCGACACGTGGTAAATTATCTGATCCGGAGAACAGCGTACCGTTCGGCGTGTTCGATCGGGATACCCTGCAGGGATATCAGCACACCCTCACACCACAATTATTGTTCCCGACAGCGGGTGATTCAGTATGTTCCCTGAACACGTCGAGACGGAGCGACTCCACCTCGAACGAATTTCCCACGATACCATCGACGTATACGGTCTGTACGAACTCTACGCTGATGGAGACGATACGGAGGAGATGTTCGAGTACTGGGATTCGTCTCCCCACGAGACGGTGAAAGAGACGTACGAGTACGTAGACGAAGCCGAACGCTTGTGGGACGACGGAGAGGGTGCGAAGTAAGCGATCCGGCCGAAGGACGGGGAGGAGGGAGCAGGTGCCGTCGCGGGAACGACGGGACTGTACCCGGAGTGGGAAAAGCGGTCCGCCAACCTCGGTATTCTTCTCGACACGCGATTTTGGGGACGTGGTTACTCCGGGGAACGGGTCGACGCTCTCCTCGCCGTCGCGTTCGACCGCCTCGATCTCGAACTCGTCGTTGCCGCTCACGTCGACGGGAACGAGAAGTCTCGACGAGCGATCACCAAGTACGTCGATCGGTACGGCGGCCAGTACGAGGGCCTGCTGCGCAACTGGCATCGATTGCCGGACACCGTCGCTGACGTACACAGATACACGATTTCACGTGAAGAATATCTCGATGTAGCCGAACGCTAAGAAGACTTCCAGTACCGAGCAATCACTGGTCGGCGTAGGTCACGCTCTGGCTCGTGCGACATTCGCGCCATCTATTCAACACACTATTCTTGTCACACGCTGAGTATTTCAACAGATTTAGTAGATTCTGCAATAGATTGCTTATGATTTTTCTGAAGTAGTGGGTTAGCTGGCGGAAAGTCGACCTTCGAGGCAGTTTCCAGGAGGAAATTAAGAGTTATCAGATCGCAGATGGCGCTCAGCAAACAGTAACATGCCTTTCCAGGTAAATCCGTGCCGTTGCCGTGTTTCGTTGAGCAGTTCGTACTGGCTGGTTTCTGCTTCGTCACTCCCTGGCTGAGGGACTCCATCTAATTGCCGGCGTGAATGAATAAGTAGACCACGCCACGTCATCCCAAATTCGTCTTTCAACTTATCCAGTGATTCGTACTGTTCGAGCGGCATCTCCACCGAGATGTATCTGGTCTTGTCCCCTTCAGGGACTTCGATGTTGATCGCTTTCTCCGTTTGATCAGCTGACTCTTCGTCACTCATAGCGGAGGCAGGTGATCGCAGTATGATCAGAGGTCTCAGCTTTAGAGAAGGGGTGTCTCACATTTGAGTGAGTTTACGCAGTCATCATAAACATAGTCGGTTTAGGATGGTGGTTTCGACGACAACAGATTTATTAGGGGAGCAGCAATACCTCACTATAACCTTATTCTGATATTGTACTGGGGTAAGATAGAAGGACAATCGGAATAAGGTTAATCAAACCATTCACAACTATGGGAAATGAGCCATCTGCCGATAAGACCGAAGCTAGCGAATCGGACCGATCGTTGATTTTGAAGGCCCTGCTACGGGTCTTCTCGGTCAGGATAAACGGATGCTCGAGATTCCGTAACGGGACTTATCTCGAGCAATCGGTGTACGAACGAATCGGCGACCGGTTAGCGCCACTTACAAAAGGATTTCTCGTAATCGCCATCGCAGTCACGGCTGCGAGTCAATCAGCCAGCGCGCAGTACTGTAATGACGGAATCGGATTGTTGATCGCGGACACGCAGATTATGCTATGGCAATTTGTTGTCGGCTTGCTCGTCGTGATCGCATTGCTTGGGTTAGTCCTCCGGGCGTTCCCGCTCTTCGCTGGGGCAACAGCGATGGGGAATCTGATGATCGTTGGTGTAATCGTTGGTGTCATCGGATTCGTTTTCATCCTCACGTTCATCGACGTGGCATTTGACTACGTCAGCGGGCCGGGCGTCGGTGAAGGGTGCTCGCCGTTCCTCTGAGGGAGTAACATGGATTTTCGCCGTCTCGTCCGAGTTGTTGCGGTGGTTTTGCTCACCATTACCGTGGTACTGCTAACGACCGCGGGGGCCGCGGTAGGTGGAGACGGCTACAGTACCCACTACAAAGACACTGACAACATCTCAGATGATCTAGACAGCCGCTGGAACTCCTCTGAGAACGATACTGGTCCAAGTAACGACTCAACAAATGCATCTACTGATACGGAGACGGACACAGGCAATAGGGGTACTGGGTCCGGTACTACAGTTTCGGACGGCGTAGATACACTGAATCCCATAACCGGTGTCCCATCGCCTGTAGACGCAATCGCAGCGATCTGGGAATGGGCGAGTGAGGAATTCCACGAGGCGATGTTGTACTTCGTCGATAGTGTCTTCAACAATATGTTAGGGACGCCCACGATCGAAAACGACGGAATCCATGGGATCACTGGAACGCCCGTCGACGACGGGAGCGTCTCAGGTGGCATCTACAGCGATTTGCACGAATCGGTCTATCTACCGTTCATCATACCTCTCGTCGGAGGCGTCGTCACCCTGATGGCGTTACTCGTTTTGATCGGGCCGGCGATCTCGGCGTTCACGAAACGGCGGATGTTCGCCACGCTTGGCTCGGCGACACTTGCAATCTTTCTGGTCGTCGCTTCGTGGGAATATGCAGCACTGTTACACGTCTTTTCTGACGAGGTGACACAGTTCTTCCTCCCGGAAGGCGATGAGATCGCTGATTCTGAACGGGCAATGATCAGCGGTCCACTCGCAGTGGTGGTCGGTCTCTATTTCCAGGGCTGGATTGCTGGAATTGCTCTCCTCACGATACACACGGTCCGACATATGCTCCTCTACATCGTCCCGATCATGCTCCCCATTTTGATTTTACTCGCTTACTGGGGTGGGAACCAACGAGTGAAACAGGTCGGCTCTGTTTTCATCTGGCAGTACTACGCCCTGCTGGTATGGAATTGGCCGACTGCACTGCTCCTTCGAGTCGCCTACGAACTCAACTGGACGTTCCACGATATCGAGGTGATCAATCTCGGAATGACGATGGCGGTGTTCTTTATCGCACTCGTAGTACCGCTTGCGATCAGTGGTTCGTTTACGCTGGTCGGAATCTCGATGCAAGGCGCAGCGGTCGCGACTGCGACCAGTGCGGTCAGTAGCGCTCGAACGGCCACTCCTGCGGTTACGAGCGGCGGATATCCGCGTACCCGCAGTGCAGTGGGTCGGCTCAAACGTGGTGGTACGTACGCAGGCATCTCTACAACGGACCGAGCGAAAGCAGTATACGAGCGGTCGCGATGGAGGAGTTCGTCTACACCGGCCGCACACCCACGTTCGAGTAAACCGAAGAACTGGAACCCGAACAACAAGATCGGTGATGGGCCCACGATATCCTCCTCGAAATCGCATCGACGTCGATCCAGATCGGTCTCACCGACTCAACGTCGGCGTGCAGTTCGATCCCGAGTGCGCCAGAACAGAGGCAATAAACCACTATGAGCAATGCGTCCACAGACGACTCGAACGGAACTGATTTCAAAGTATTCGGCGGCGTCTCGGGCGATCAGGTGATTCTGGGAGTCAGCAAACTCGAAATCGGAGCGGCGCTGCTTCCGACAGCAGTGATCTGGTTCGTGGCTCGACAGGCGGTCCCACCGGGGACTCGGCTCCCATTCTACCTGCTCGCGTTCGCATGGGCAGTGATCGGTCTGGGGTTCATCAGCGCAAAGGAACCCTGGCAGTCGGCGCTCGAGTACACGGAGACGATCGTTCGATTCACAACCCAGCAAGAGATCATGCTATACGATAGACACCCAGAACGGTCAGGCATCGAACAGCCGACAAGCGATTCACTCTTCGGTCGTCTCGCCACCCTTCCTGGACTCGAAGGAATCCCGTTTATCGGCGGCTCTGGAAGTCCAGAAGAGAAGGCCGTCGATCGCCCGCTTCGCTCACAGGATATCGTTCAGTTCGAACGCGCATACAGCGGCACCCCAGCCCTTGAAACCGACAGCGGAACCGTTGTTGGAGCGATAGCAGTGTCGCCTGCAAACATGGTTACGGCGAGCGACAACGACTGGAAGCGCCAATCAGAACTCTACGCGAAGGTCTTGAACACCGCCCTCTCGGGGAGCATCCAAATTTCCGAGTATATGCGCATGGTTGATTACACCCCACGGATCGAACATTACCGCCAGCGTCACGAGACGATCGTTACGACTGGTGACGGAATGGCGCCACCCGGCGAAATCTCCTACGAGAATCTACCGTTCGGAATGCAGGTCCACGCGGACCTCTGTCAAGAACGAGCGAACGTCGTGTCGACGTATGATCTAAGCACATTGGTCGTCGATCCGTATGTGATTGCAGAGGTCAAGCCATCCGATGTCGTCTCGAGCGATGACGTCGACGGTGGCCTGACTTCGATTCCGTTGATCGGCCGGCTGTACACAAACTTCAAGATCCATCAACTGCGAAAGTCCGGTGAGCACGTTCCCGAGATGATCGATCTCCTCGAGGAGCGTCTCGAGACGCTTACCGAGGCAATCCGGCGGCTTGACGGCGTCAAAGCGAACGGAATTCCCAGTGAACGTCTCGCACAGGTCGCCGCCGACCACTACCAGAGTGCAAACGTCTACGCACACGCAGACTACACCTCACTCGTCCGTCAGAACCCGGTACCGGTTCCGAAAGCGGCAACCGGTTCGACGCTAGATTCACCTTCGGACGCTGATTACGCAAGTGACCCCGAATACGAACTAACATACGCTCATCTCGACGCTGAAGCCGAGCGGAATCCAACGGCGACACTCACGAAGTCCCACTCGAGGCTCGCGACTGCCGAAAAACACGCCGAATTCGCGGCCTCGAACTGTACTCGAGGGAAGCGAACTTCTGAAAGACTATCAGAAACAGCTGAGTCGGCGGAAACCACCGCCCAGACATCGGAAAACGCACCTGACTGCGACGAGATACTCACTCGAAAAGGTACCTCGTGGGGCGGCGGGTTCCCAGCGAACTCACCAGGTGTAGCCGACATCGCGACGACCGACGAAGAACTCGATGACCAGTTCCGGTCGCTGCTCGCACCGGAGTCGTTCGAGCGAAGTAACAGCTCCTACGTTACGATAGACGGTAAGCTCCACTCGGCCACGATGTTCATCTCGAGTTGGCCGAAGGATCCACCGCAAGGTATCCTCGAGACCGTCCTCCAGTTCGACGACGCAGAGATTGCGACGAACGTTTCAACGCACATCGACGTCCTCGATCAGGCAAAAGCCGAGCGCGAACTCGCGGATCTCGAGGACGCGCTGGAGGACAAAGCCGAGCGCGTCGAAAACTCGAAACTCTCGATGTTTGGCGAGCGCTACCGTGAGAACCAACAGGAGGCAAAATCGATGCTCCAGTCGTTCCTCGCAAGCGGCCACGACATGTTCGAAGCCCAGACTTATATCGAGGTACAGTCTCGAAACCCCGCTGCGATCGAACGAGCGGTTCGGAGTATTCGTTCGAAGCTGGCCGACGTAGGCGCCGAAATCACGGTACTTCACCGAAACCACGATCGGGGTCATCAGACGGTCGCGCCTGCCTGTCAGGATAAGATCGGCCAGAAAGTCCGTATGCGAGCCGACGGCCTTGCGACGACGAACGCCTGGACGACGAAGAACCTCTACGATCCCACCGGTATCGAGATCGGTGAGAACATGGCGACAAACGAACCGCTATCCGTCGACATCTACAAACGCGACGCCGGGTACAACTGGATGATCGTCGGTAAAACGGGGGCTGGGAAGACCGTCACCTCGAGTGAGGTCCTGTGGCGCCAGAAAACGAACAATCCTGAGATGTTCATGGCGGTTATTGATCCGCTTCAGGAGTTCGCGAACCTCCGGGAAATCTTCGATGGCGAGCGTATCGTGGTCGGATCGACGCACCTGAACCCGTTCGACATCTCACCAACCCCTGAAGACAAACTCGAGGTCATCGGCTGGGACGCTCCCTACACCGGCTGGCTCGACTCGAACCTCGACTTCCTCGAGTTGTACTACAACATCCAGAAATTCGACTTCTCGACAAAACGGGCCGTCTGGAGTCAGGGGATTCGTATTGCCGGCGAACGGAAGGGGATCGAGAAGAATCCCAAGACTCACGATCCCGAGTATCGTCGCCAGAACGGCTACGACGGCGACCCGCCAACCGTTCTCGACGTCGTTGACGTGATCAAAGAAATGGCCCACGACGCTGGTCCGTTCGTCGACGACATGAGCAACGAGGCGATGGTCGCTGAACGAGAGGAGAAGGCGATCAACATTATCAACAATCAGGTGGAGCCGTTCAAGGAGGGTGGCCATCTCGAGCATCTGGCCCACCAGACCGAGGTCGACCTCTCGGATACCGACTTCGTCTGGGCTGATTTACAACTGAAGGAAGGCGACGAAGAGGGCGGCGGGCTGATGATGCACCTACTGCTCGATTTGCTGTACAACGAGATCAAGTCCCGACCAGAGCGGGGAATGATCTTCTGTGATGAGTTTCACTACCTGCTTCGCGACGACATGACCGTCAAAAGCCTCTCACAGAAGTACCGCCATCACCGACACTGGGATCTCTCGATCGGTGCCGGCACGCAGTCACACAAGGACTTCTTCGGGACTGACGGCGAGGGCAACGTCCACATGACCGACAACGCCGAGACGATGTTTGAACTCTCCTCGATGGAAATCTACCAGTTCGTCGAAGGCATGAACGCGAAGTGGGCCGAGAAGCTCGGGCTCTCTGGGCAGGAGGGTGAGATCATCAGTGGGCTCCAGAAGGGCAACCAGGTCGACGGCTTCTCCGAAGCGCTGCTCCGTATCGACGACGAGGGTTGCTTCCCGGTTCGTGTGCGGATGGACCGGGAGATGAACCCCCGCGAGTCGATCGCGTTGATGTACGATCCGTCGACTCACGGCGAGAACTATCGCGAGTATCTCTTGAAACACGACGATGTTTGTGAGTGGAGGTGGTCCTGATGAGCCTCGGAAAACGGGTGCTTGGATCGACGAAGCGTAAACTCGGGATCGGCCACCACTACGGGTCACTCGAACTCACTGCCGAAACGATCGACGCGCTGTACGAGGCCACGCCCCCGCAACACGCTGTGTCGATTCAGCCCAACAAAGACGGCGGTGGGATCACGAACGCAATCGATCTGCTCACGGCTGTCCACACGGCTGGATCGAGCGGTCTTCCATTGATCGGCTCGAGTCCGTCACCGACTCACGCCTTCGAGATGCGGAACATCAACGGTCGAATCGGCTTCCAGTACGTGATGGGTACAGAAAGGGCACGGAAGCAAATCGAACGTCAACTCGAGACGTTCTATCCAGACGCTCACGTCACCGTCAGCGAGCACCCCCATCCAGGTCTTCTCCCGCTCGATGAGGGTAAGTACGCCGCCGGTGCCGTACTTCGGCTTCGGAAGCGAGAGAACGGAAAGCATCTCTACCCGATTCGGCATATGGATATCGAGGGGTTCGAGAACGATCCCTACGGTTCGATCACAGCGGAGATGATCGGCGAGCGGGAGTCTGACACTGTCTCGGATATCGCCGTCCAGACCGTTTTCGAACCGGCACCAGTGGATTGGTGGAAGGGTGGCCTCTTCGGGACGTCGATCGACGATGTCGCTGACGAGCTAAAGAGTCCAACCAAGGAGTTCGGACTTGTTGACGCTCTCAAGTACGAAGCGTTTCCTGACGATAACACACTCGAGGGCGAACAGCGCGAGGCGTCTGAAAAGGATCGGAAGGCATCGAAAATCGTCCGTGAACAGCGTGGTGAGAAGGGATTCTGGCTGAATCTTCGTGTACTCGCGGTGTCAGACGACCCGAAGGCGGCAATCGACCGCGTTGAAGAGACCGCACAGATGTTCGACGGCTACTACGAGTCGGCAACCGAGCAGGGCTTCGAGATCGTCCCACAGTGGGGAGTGGGTCTCACGAAGACCCTCCGGCGTGCGTTCGGTCGTAATCGTGTCGACCGGAAGATGATCATGGGAGTTCGCGCCGCTGCGGGTCTGATGCATATCCCGAACGAATCGATCAATACCCAAGACGTCGACTGGTCGCTCACTTCCCACGCTGGCGACGTCCCTGCTGATGCGACCCGCTTCTCTGACTGGCACAATGCGGCCATCGTCAATTGGGAGCCCGAACAGCGTTCACACCAGTGCGATGAAAACTGGCAGTACGCGGTTCCTAGAACGTGGGAGGACAGCCACCTGGACGGTACCGAGACGGAACTCGAAGTGGACACTCCTGAGCACAAACAATCGGAGGCAACACCATGAGCTTGAATCCGTTTTCGGGTCCGAAGACACCAGACGAGGCTGAAAAATTCGGTGCGCGGATCGAAGGTGAGGACGATCCCTCGAAACCAGTCTTGATCAATGGAAAAGAATGGCTGATCAACCGTTACGATCCAGTCGAAGAGGAGGTCGAGTCTTTCGCCGGAGCTTGGCCTCGAGCGATGATCGAGAACGCGAAGGCCGAACCAGAACAGCCGCTGTGGATAGGTGTCTCCGAGGGAACGGGCAGGGAGGTTCCGATCGAATTCAACCGGCTGTTCCGGCACGTCTTCTACGGTGGCTCTACGGGGACCGGAAAGACGACGAAAATGTACAACGACGCCGTAGCGCTAATGTACGCCGGCCACGGGATCACGATAATCGATCCTAAAGGGGATGACATCTATGACCTACTCAGACGCGTCCCTCGCAATCGCTGGGACGACGTAATCTACATCGCACCGGGCGACGACTACATGGACCGCACGATTGGATTCAACCTCTTCGAGACGTTCCACGAGCCCGACGAGCCGGGATTCGACGAGGAGATCGAAGGCATCGTTGACGACTTCAAGAACTTAATCGCAGCCGGGGAGTACTGGGGGCCGCGTATGGACCGAATCATGAAGACGATGGTCCGCGGAATGGTTCGCCATCCGCGTGACTTCACGCCGATCGAGATGTACTATACGCTCCTCGAGGAGGAACACAGAGCCGAATACGCGAATCTGATCGGTGACCAGATCGACGACGACGACATCCTCTTCCTCGAGGGGTTCACTCGACGGATCGCCGAGGAACTCGGGGACAGTGAACTTGATCCGTTGATCGGACGGCTCAAAGACTGGGTCGAGAATCCGATGACTCGACAGATTATCGCCCAACGCGAGTCGAACGTCTCGATCGCCGAAGCAGTAACCGAAGGCAAGATCGTCATCGTCAAAAACAATCTGCCGGACGAAGCCCAGACGATGGTCGCGACAGCTGTTATGCGACGGATCTGGACCTGTGTCACCGATCGCGTTTCCGAATCCGAACGAAAAGTCCGAGAACTCGCCGGCGTCGACGAGCTTGGTGCCGAGTACGATCCGTATTTTCTGATGATCGACGAGTGCGACGATGTCCTCACCGATGCGTCGCAGATCGATAAGATGCTCACGAAGGCTCGGTCGAAACGTTTGGGGTTGATGCTCGCGTCACAGACGCTCCACCAACTCGACGAAAGTGCCCAACAGGCTATCCTCTCGAATTGTAACACGCTCGTCTCACTGAACCCACTGCTCCCCGACGAAGCGCACGCTCTCGCGAAACGATTCGGTGGGAAGAACGCAGAAGACCTCACGCAAATTCCCGACTACCATGCTCAAACGAAACTGCGTCACGAGGACGACAGCTTCATGGCAAAACTCACGCCGCCGTATCCTCCCCTCCACTCGATTGAAGACGCGTTCGAGTTGATCCAACAGTCGATCGGCAACTACGGCGTCGAACGGCAGTCTGGACGCGAAATACTGGACGGAATGTTCTTCTCTGATACCGCACAGTCGGTAGGTGCAGACACGGTTGGTCTCGAGAACACGGAACACAGCGTTGACGAACCGATGGCGGTCGATGACACAGAGACGGCACGTACTGCGGTAAAGGCGATCTACGATGCGACAATACGGGCCGGCGAAGATATCTCGAGCGTGCCGACTTCGGACGCGAGAGAGCACGTTATGGACGCAGCGGGACTCGGCCCGACACCGGCGTCGAACATGATCGAACGACTCGAGTCGGTCGGCGCAATTACCCAACGAAGGACTGCCGATGGTCTCGAGGTATCGGTCACCCCCGACGGACGCGAGACGATTGGTCTCCAGACCGGCAGCGGTGGCTCTGGTGGCTCCGACGAGCACCGCTACATGCTCCGGCAGGTCTACGAGTGGGGGACTCGCCTCGGCTACAGTATGGATTTGCCAACTCAGGATGGCGACGAACTCCCCGATGCGGTCGGCGAGATCCCTCCAGACGTCCTCCCACCGAGTGGGTTTGATGATCTTTCAGACGATGAGCGCGAGCAACTACTTCGAGCACGCCTCGAAAACGAGTACGAGGAGATTCTGGACCTCTCGGGGACGGAGACGCTGTACATCGAGGTTGAATCGAAGGGACTGACGAAACCGGGTGGTCCGATCAAGAACGCGGCGAAAGCGCCGAGTCCGGATCAGTTGCTTTTCGTCGTTGGAGACGGGGGTTCGGACGGTCTCACGAAGAACGCCAAACGACTCGCGAACATCTTCGGCGTGGGCGCCGACGATCCGTACGTCTCCTCGAGAACGCCGACCGGTGCCTCACGGAAGTTCTACACTCGCAATCGCATTACGATGAATCCCGCATCGGTCGAACGGGAGCAAGATCGATTCGCCGTCGTTCCGGGTGACGTCTCGACCGAGTGGGTCGAACGCCCCGGCGGAGGAATCATCTGCCGCGAACGTAGGGGTAGTGAGACGTTCATCCGGTTCAGCGACGTTGAGACGTTCCGTGAGCGAGAATCATCCGATGCCCCGGCCACGGTTTACTACGATATCGACTGCGGAGGGTACGCCGTCGAGATGGATGGCGACCTCGAACGAGTGTACGGTTCGAAGAACAAGCTCACAGACGACTGGTCGTGGGTCTACGAACCGCTCGTCCCTGAAGCCATGTTCGACGACCACGGCCACGACGAGATTCCTGAACCCGAGGCGTTCCGGATCGCGATTGTGCCAAATGATGATCGCGATGTCGACGACCTGTTGATGTACGACGCAACGGCCGATGAGGCGAACACCATCCGCGAGTCGATCAGGGATTCATCGGATACTGAAGTAGTGTGTTCTGAGGACGCCGAAAGTGAGAGCCTCGCTGGCGCTGGCGACGATGATAATAGCAATTCCCACAGTCTCGCAGAAGCCAGAGCAGTCGCCGGGAAGGCAGATCCGACCACTTCTGAAGACGATGATCTCGACGAAGAGAGCGATTTCCAAGACGACGATGAGGATGGCGGTTTCGAAATCGCAAGGCGGTAGCGGGAGTTTAGCTTTCGCTGTGAGGTTCCTTCAGTGGCGCACAATATTCGGGTCAGAGCACCAGCTCTGAGTGTACCGCTTATCGATCGGCTCTGACTCGAGACGGTCTCAGAAGACCGTCTGCGGACACCAGCTATCCACGGAATCGCTACTGAGCGGCGCAACTAGACGAGTCAGGCCAGTATCCAGCGGTCGGACGCGCGGTCACCACCGCTCCACGCCCCGAAGGCGTGTCGGCAATGAGAAGCCAGACCTGGCAGTAGCGCAGAGTGGAGTGGAGCTGGTCGACACCCGAACCGGTGTACTCGTCGGTGACCCGCCCTTGCCAGGCGAGCAGGTCGTCACGCCGTGGTGACTGCACCGCCTACGGAGACACGAACGATCCCGGTGGACGCCACCGACCTCCCAGACGTCCGCGCCAAGCCGAGCGAGTCGTCGTACGCGTTCGTCGAGACGGCGACGGCGAGGGACTGTTCGTCGCCGAACTATCACTATCCTTCTGGATCTCTACACGCTCAGTATGGATCGTACTTCTCTACGGGGAGTACCTCCTGCACATCGTCCGTCCAGAATTACTTCTCGGCAGTCGCAAACCGTCCGCCGTGTTCTCGAGCAGAGGCAGCAATTAGCGCATCGAGGTGATCTACCGATACGCCTCGATCGTGGAGTTCTTTCTGCAAATCGTAGCCCTCAATTGCCGTTTGTTGCGTCGTTGCGAGGATATCCATCGAAGCAGTAATGGCGTGGTTGATCTAGTCTGAAGAGGCGTCTATATGTCCATAAAGACTCCCCATAAGGGACTCGAAAAGGACGATCGATGGAACTCCCCACCTCTCTTGTTCGTGTTCCTCGAGAAACGCTCGAGCGTCGTCAGTACCATTGAGGTAGTCGCTCAGGAGGTTGTTGTCGAGAACGAGTAGCGTCACTGGTTCGTCTCCCCACGTGTCGCCCCATCCGTCCCCGCATTTTCTCTCGAATATCGTCCATCCCTGCTCTAGATTTCTCTGCGTCACCAGATGCGATCCCGAACCCGGCCCACTTGTCAGTCGACGTGAGCCGGAGAATAACGTCGTTGTAGCTCTCATCCTCCCGCTTGAGGAGGTCCAGACGAGACTTTGCCTCGTCCGAGAGTCGAATTGACGTACTCATGTATGCACTAACGTATGCATTCCCGGTAAGGATAGCTATTTGTGTCGCAGGAGCACCTGGCGAAAAGAACAGGGGCTCTCTGGTTCGGGTATATAAGAAATTCAGCATGGTACTCTAGGAAGGTCTGGGTCGCGAATCCGTGAAGGAAATGCCGTCGGATCGTCGCAGACGGAGTCAGGCTCACTACCTCGACCGCGGCGAGTGTCCCCGAAACAGGACAGTACAGCGACCGTGAGGACCCCCTACCTGTATGTGACTCGCGGCTGTACGACCGTCGAGAGCTCCATGACTGATCCAAACGAAACCCCCCCGAGACGCGAACAGGGCGTTGACTTCGGCGACCTCGAGGAGCGACTCGCCGAGTACTCCTATCCCGTGACGAGCAACGAACTCGTCGAAACCTGCGGAGACGTGACGCTCGACCTCCCCGCCGGAACCGAGACGCTACGTGACGCGCTCGGGCTCATCGACGGGGAGTCGTACGCGTCGGTCGCCGAGGTCCGACAGGCGCTCTTCAATACGGTCGACAGCAAGGCGATCGGCCGCAAGTACTACTCCGATCGGACGCCGCCGGCCCTCGGCGAGAACCGTCGGGACGACCAAGTGTCGTTCTGATGGGTCCGTCACCGGCAGGCACACCGAGCACCACGGTCCTCGTCGTCTCTGCCCAGAAGTCAGACACTCAGTCACCGACTGGCGACGCCCACCAGCGCATAGTGGAGCGTCGAGACAGTGCTAGTCGGCGCTCGGCGTGTCGACGTGGTCGGCTTTGTGGCTGAGGAACGTCCGGGTTCCAGATGAGTTGCCCGCGGGTCTACGCGGGGTGGACGTTTATCATCGTCCGGTGCTGACTAGCGCTATGACAGTCCTCGTCCCCTACGATGGGGCGCCCCCGGCGCAGAGAGCAGTAGAGCACGCGGTTAAAAACACAAGCGCCGAGGAGATCGTTCTGCTACGTGTCATCGAAGTGGCTGATGGATCGCTCGAAGCGGGCGTCGAACTCGTACAGGAGAAACTGGCGGAGCGGGACGACGCGGACACACCCGAGCTGTCCGCAGAGCTCGAAACGCTGTTGGAGGCAGAACCCGTCGAATTCCGGATCGAAACGGTCATCGGCAAGCCCGCTCGAGAGATCGTCTCGTACGCCGAGGAAACCGACGTCAGTCACATCGTCATCGGCAGTCACGGTCGGGAGGGTGCCTCCCGCGTGTTACTGGGGAGTGTCGCCGAGACCGTTGTCAGGCGCGCCCCGACCACCGTTACCGTGGTTCGCTGAGGGGGGTGTCGCCCTGTGGAAGACGGTCTCACGGAGCCGTCCAGGGTCGTTCACCTGGCCCTTGCACAGGGTCTCACCGAGACTCACCGGACGCGTGTGAGCAAAGCCGAGCCGCTGGGCCGACACGTGTGTCCGACTCCGATCGTCTGCAGACGATGAACTCCGTGTGACGGCTCCGAGAACTGACTTCTGGTGTAGTCTGAGACTGCTCGCTCACTACGCGTACAAACGGAACACGAAGTTGTGTGAATATAGTAGCCGCGAATTTAACCGGATGGGAGAGACTGCAAGGGGACTCTCCACGATGGATGTCGACCGTGTGAGGTGACAGTGCCAGTGCGAGGGGAAACAGGGTTAACATTCCACATACTACTGGTCGATATGGGACGCGACCTCGACGACGTTGACCGAAGCATTCTGTACCTGCTCCAGCAAGACGCCCGAAACAGTACCGCACAAGACATCGCCGACCCGATTGGCGTCTCGCCCAGCACCGTTCGTAATCGTATCGGCCAACTCGAAGCAGACGGCATCATCCGGGGCTACCATCCAGAGATAGACTACGAGGCGGCCAACCTCCCGCTACAAGTGACGTTTGTCATTAGCGTTCCGCCCGCTGAGCTCACCGAGTACTCGGAGAACGTGCGGGGGATTCAGGGAGTCATCGATATGCGTGAGATGCTCACCGGCCGACGAAACGTCCACGTCGATGTAGTCGGGACGAGCACGGCCGATGTGACGAGAATCACCGATGCCGTCCACGATCTTGGTGTCCAAATCGAGAGCGCAGAGATGCTGAGACGGCGGTACGTCCAGCCGTTCAACCACTTCTTCCTGCAAGGGGAAGATACGATGGCCGCCCACGACACCGACGACGCAGAACCAGTCAACTGACAATTTACGAGAGTACGGCTACTTCCACAGTATCTGAGACGAAAACCAGGAGAAACCACACAGTCCCAATCGGGAATACACAGGGAACGCGCCCTTCTACTGCAAGATTCACAATATGCACATATACGTTCACAATAGAGTTATCTACGTAGCGCTTCACCCTCCCGTAGAGGATAGAGGACGAACGCGAAGTCACCTGGCCAGCACAGAGACACCCTTTGAGACCCATGAAAGACCGATACTTCACCGCGCTGGCGGATGAACGACGGCGCGACCTCCTGCTGTCGGTTCTGAACGAGACGCGCCACCGCATCGAGACGCGAGAGCAGGCTCCCACTGAGGAGGGAATCCGGATGACCCATGTTCACCTTCCACTGTTGGAAGAGGCCGGACTAATTCGATGGGACCGTGACACTCACAGCATCACACGAGGCCCGGACTACGAGGAACTCAAACCGTTGATGGAGTTTCTGGAAACCCAGCGACCCCTTGCCTCTCACTAAGGATGACACCCACCAACGCTGCGAGAGTCAACCTAAATGCATCCTGTCGGCTGTGTTGAGACGCGCGGATTAAGGACAACAGGCCTCCGGTACGGGAGTAGTTACAGACGAGTCAAAAATGGAGCTGACGGATAAGAGCTTGTCTTGACCACTTCGTCGTCTCAACCGTTCTATCGAGGAGGTAGAAATACTATCGTCTCGGTCCGTGGTCACCACTGTCATCGGTGACGCGCAGATACCGACGGAGCCAAGCCATAGGGCCGTTCTCACGAGCGTCTAAACAAGCCCCATGGCACGAAGTCGGCGTGCACCGGTTTCAGATGTAGACATAGAGACGTCCGCGCCCAACGAACGTTAATCGCAGGCCATAAGCCCCCAGCCGTCTTCCTCACGCTGGGGCGTATGGCTCGATAATTCGATACTCTTCGGACAGGGCCTCCCAGAGGTGATCGATTTCTGCTAATGACTGTGTTTGTGCGATTTGAGTTTGAAGCTTCTGGCAGTCTTCGACTGAGAGTGATTCCTGTACGGTCGCTTCTCTAACGACCTCAGCCAACATGGATTGTTGATATGCAAGGGGGGAATCTGTCACAGCCTATGAGGCCACATAGCACGCCATAGAGGTTATGAAACCGGTAACAACTAGCCCTATCCCTATCTAATCGGTCTGAAATTGGCGTTGGAAATACACATATCAATACTATATTTAAAGAAGGTTGTTGAACGTGAACGTTCCAAGCCACTATTATAGGATGTAACTATGCAACCACAATCCATATTTCTATACAAAGTGGCTAATAGATATGAGCATCCTCGACAAATTACTTCGTCGGAGTAGTGACACGGATACAGACACTGAGGAAGGCATAGAGATCGAGGTAGAAGACTGATCCCCGACTACCAGTGATTAGTAGTTCTGTTTTTCATTTCGAACTCTCCTATAGAACCGAGGATGATTCGTGAAAGAATCGGCCGGGCAGATCGACTGTTGTCACTCCATTCGATTGGCGATAGTGGAGCCACTGATTCACCGACCGTCTGTTTCTTATCGTACACTCCATTCAACCCGTATGAGTAACTATAATGGTTCTACACGACAATCCCTCACAATGTGCCATGACTCCCGACCCGTGGAAAGCGATGCTCAGCGCCCTTATGAGTAAGCATCGACGCCGGATACTGGTGAAACTCCTCGAACAGGAGTCGGTGATGATTCCAGAAGAGGTGGCTGACGGAGAGGCTGAATTCCAGGGGCTCCAAACCGAGATGCACCACACTCATCTTCCTCAGCTTACAGACCAGGGATATGTGAGAAAGACTACTAATTTCGAAGTAGTAAGGGGGCCGCAATTCGAGAACATCCGTCCTCTCCTGGAGGTTCTTCAAGAGAATCATAAGCGACTTCCCTCCGGTCTGGCGTAATGCTTCTGGCGCGACCGGCTATTCCACTGGTTCAACGGTTACAGTCATTTCCTCCGCAGAACGGACTTCGACGATGTGCCCTTCGTAACGAAAGACGACGTGAACCTCGTGTGAGGTCTCGTCTACTGGTTTGAAGAGCGAGTCTAATGCGTCAGTGTTAATCGTCTTGTACAGTGGAGGAAGATTCTCAGGCTCGGTATCGATAACCTCTGCCACTGTTAGTGCTACCGCTGTACTGGGCGTTTCGTACCGCTCTACAGCAAGAGTATGCGACTCGCTCTTCATTTTCTCGAGTTCCCCTTCACTGAGATTTGTAAAAATAATGTGGTTATATTTTTGTCGTGAGGGGCTGTCTTAACAGCGAATTTCGCCTTTTAGCTGGAAATGAGGAGTCCAACTGAGGAGTGGGCCTGCCGAAACAGGTGGCGTCAGCAGTGGGTCGTGTTCTGCACTTCGGTCACGTTCTCGAACCCGAACCGTGCACCACCAGAGGCACTTTCCGTCACTGAACACTGCCACTCGTAGACCGCTGCCATCTCCTGGACGAACGTCAACTCGAGCCCTATCCCGCCCTCACTGCTGGCCGTCGTGTATCCGGTCTCGAATATCGCGTCCCTGTATTCGGCCGGGATTCCAGCTCTGTCGTCGGCTACTAACTCAGTGAGGATCTCCCAGAAAAGCATCCATATGACTAAGGGTAACCTCCGAAAACATGTGTTCACAGTTCGCGTACAATGCTTCACTTGTCGCTCATCACTTCGAGAGTCGATGGCAGACACGCCATCGTTCTCCTTGGTGAGCTGTACCTCGCGTACGCTGCTGGACGTGTCCTCATCAACGTGGCGACGGGACAGCCGCCCGTCGCGGCACTCATCGACTTCGTTCTCGTCGGCGGTCCTGGAATCGCACTCCTATACGGTGGCTACAGGTTACCTCGTACCGACCTGCACCCCGAGACGTACTGGCGGATCGCGGGTTGGTGTCTCGGCGGGCTCGTGGTGATGAGCATCGTCTACGGGCTCGTCGTCATCAATCCCGCCGTCGACAACCGGAACCCGCTCTGGACGGCCGCGCTCGTGACGGCCGTCGGTGGCGTCGCCGGCCTCGCGATCGGCCTGAACGAAGCGAGAGCCATCACCCGTGCACGAGAGACCGAAGACCACAAACAGCAGCTTCAGCGCCAGAACGATCGATTGGAGAGCTTTTCACGGATACTTGCGCACGAACTGCGCAATCCACTGGCGATTGCGCAGGCGTATGTCGGGCCTGCAGCGCGAGGGGACGAGCTTGCTGCCGACGAAGTCGAGCAGTCGCTTGATCGCATCGAGGAGATGATCGACGTCCTCCTCATCACTGCTCGAAGCACCGACGTGACCATCGATGGGAAACCGGTGGAGTTGGCGGACGTAGCCGAGGACGCCTGGCAGGACGTGAACCAGAACGGGGCGTCCCTCGCGATCGAGACGGATCGAGCGATCCAGGTCGATCCGGTACACCTCCACCACCTGCTCGAGAACCTATTTCGGAACGCCGTCGAGCACGGGGGCGCGGACGTGACCTCTTCTGAGGCGTCTGGGGAGGCAGCAGTGCGACGGTATCAGGCCTTAGCCGACACAGTTGGCGAGGGAATCTTCGAACTCGATGCCGATGGATCATGTGCGGCTCGCTGTTGCTTACAGTGAGATATGGTTGCTCTTCCGGTGAGTAGACGTCACGGGGGTTCTGTCCCCACGCGCCGTCACCCAGGTAGAGGATACCGTCATCAGACTCTGCTTCACCGTTCTCGAGGGGATGTGTTCGCTTGTAGGCGTGGTCATCGTGTTCGAACGCAGCATCAATGTCGTAGTCCTCGAACAACGGAACCCAGTGGTTGAGAATGTCTTCCCGCTCTTCGTCCCCAACTGGCTTGGCTGAACTAGTCGCCCTGCAGTGCGGGTCTACTCGCCTTCATAGGTGTCTGTATCTCCCTCTGGCCGGACATCAACCACTCCACACTCGGTCTGGCTGTGCACCTTGCAGACGTATTCGGTCATCCATGGGACTCCCTCGATAGCCACCGTTTCTGTCTCCCCTCTCTCGTCGGTTAGTGATGTTTGATAGTCCGAATCAACTGTCTGATCACCCGCTCGTATTTCGAGGGAGTGAGCCTCGCCATCACCGTTTCTCATCGTGATTTCATACTCGTGGCTTTCGTAAAGGACGAGCGTCGGATTCTGTACATCCTCGATGATCGCTGGTTCGACGCCTCTCCATCCATCGGTGTAGCATTCAAGAACGATCTGGGCAACACCTCCCCACACCTCATACACCGTTGCTGTTTCAGTGCATCCACTAAGAGTTGCGGCTACGACAGCACCACCCGACCATTTCAAAACGGAGCGCCGGGTGAAGGAAGGTTGGTCGCTCATACTTGTGCTAAAGTAGCGTTTTCTGCGCACAAAATACTAATAGTAATAATTTAGATACAGTGTAATTTTCCGACTGATTTCACAGAGGGTATGGGCTGAAGATCGCTAATGGTAATCAGCCTGCTTCGTTCACTTTTCGAGATCTTCAGGAACAATTTAAGTCCTTCTTCGCAACGTCATTGTGTTGATCCACGCCGCCGACGACTTGGAGACTCCGGCCAGGGAGTGACCGGTAGTTTGCGCAGTCGAGTGACGCGATTCACGCCCTTGAGCAAACAGAAGGTTTGCGATGCCCATCAGAACGCTTCGCGTTCTGAGGACGCCGTAAACGGCGGGACTCTCTCGCCGTTATAGGTAGCTCGTAGCGTTCGAGTTCCGCCCGCCACATCTCCTCGAGATACTCGCCGAGCGTCTCCTCGGGGTTCTCGAGGTCGGCTCGCCCGTCCGGAGTGAGCTCGTAGCGGATCGCTTCGCGAAGCTCTTTTTCAACGTCGCCGTACTCCCTTCGTCAGCCCCTCTCGCTCGCTCGCGCTCATACGTAACGTTCACGTCGACCCCCTTTGGTTGTACTGGTCGACAAACTAGTTCTACTCCCGGTCGGTGGCCAATTAAACGCGGTCTCAGCGATTCGGCTTCGAGTCGGAGAGCGAAAGACACTATCTTCAAGGGAGACTCGTCGGTACTAGACGGTATGACACGAACGTCCGATTCGGAACTGGGCGACGAACTCGTCGTCGACGAATCGATTCAGGAACTCGTCACCGAACACCTCGACGAGGTCGACTATAAGATCTACCGAATTCTCAACGACGACGGGCGAATCTCGGATACCGAACTGGGCGAGAAGGTGGGGTTGTCGCGAACAGCCGTTCGACGCCGCCGCCGGAAGCTTCAGGAGGACAACGTCATCAAAATCCTGGCCGTGCTCGTCTTACAGGAGGTGAACCTCAAGTACGCCGACGTGCAGGTGACGCTCAAGTCGGACGTGACGACCGAGGAGATCTACGAGTTCATCGAGTTCCTCCTCGAGCAGGAGCTCGTCTACGAGGTCGACGAGTACCTCGGTCGGTCAGACATGCTGGTCCGGGTGTGGCACGGCTCGCTGCGCGACATCAAACGCTACGTGAACGAGCTGATGCAGCGGACGGACATCGTCGACTCCTACGAGGTCATCCCCGTCATCAAGACGCACAAAGCCTGGCACAGCAGGGTCGACGGGTCGATGGACTGAGTCTCGCCGCACGAACAGCGTCTCTCGCGAAGCGCCGGCTCTCGACCGGAACACGGCGTATGGCGGTCTCCGCCGGTGACCGATCACCCGACGAGGGCGCCAACAGCGGCGGCGAATCCGGCTCGAGCCTACCGATCGCCGCGGCCGGTGGAATCGACGTCCGTAGCCGAGCCGGGAGCGTCCTCGTCCGCCAGTTCGTGAAGCAGACAGCGGCTCGTGTGATCTTCGCCGACGCGAACCAGTGAGGGGGCGACCGACGAGCAGTCGTCGAACACCCGGTGACAGCGCGGGTGGAACGAACACCCCGACGGCGGATCGGACGGGTCCGGCGTCTCCCCCTGAATCTCGATCTTCTCGGGTTTGTAGACGGCCTCCGACTCGTCGACGATCGGGATCGCGGAGAGGAGCTGTTCGGTGTAGGGGTTCCGGGGGCGCGCGAACAGCTCGTCGGCGTCCGCCTGCTCCATGAACCGCCCGAGATACATGACGCCGATCCGGTCGGCGATGTTCTTCGTCAGGCTCAGGTCGTGCGTGATCAGCAGGTACGCGAGGTCGAGTTCCGCCTGGAGCTCCTCGAGTAAGGCGACCACCTTCGCCTGCACGCTGACGTCGAGCGCGCTCGTCGGCTCGTCTAAGATCAGCAGCGACGGCTCGAGCGTGAGCGCGCGGGCGATCGCGACGCGCTGTTTCTGGCCGCCCGAGAGCTCGTTCGGGTAGCGGTAGGCGAACTCCTGCGGGAGGTCGACCCGGGCGAGCAGCTCGGCGACGCGGTCGCGCCGGTCGGCTTTCGTGCCGACGCCGTGGACGACCAGCGGCTCGGCGACGATGTCCTTGATCCGTTTCCGGGGGTTGAGTGAGGACGTCGGATCCTGGTAGACGACCTGGATCTCGCGGCGAATCGACTTTAGCTGGCGGTCGTCGAACGCGGCGATGTCCTGGCCCCGGAACTCGATCGTTCCCGACGTCGGCTCGAGCAGGCGCGCGACGGTCTTCCCGAGACTCGTCTTCCCGCAGCCCGACTCGCCGACGATCGCGTACGTCTCGCCCCGGCGAACGTCGAAGGAGACGCCGTCGACGGCTTTCACCTCGCCGACCTTCGTGCGGAACAGCCCGCCGGTGATCGGGTAGTACTTGGTCAGCTCCTGGACGCGCAGGACGACCTCGTCCGCGGCCTCGGGTCTCGGGGCGGCTGCGTTTGCGTCACTCATCGGTGTCCTCCGTTCCCTCTCGAGCCGTACCCGGTCGCGACGGGTTCGTCTCGACCGAGAGCGGGCGCCGGGTCGCAGACGCGTCGTCGCTCGGTTCGGGTTCGTCGCCGCGGATCTCGTAGTCGATCTCGTCGTCGGCTATCTCGAGCGCTTCCGTCCCGTCGAGCTCCCAATCGTAGAGGTGACAGGCGACCTCGTGGCCGGGCTCGATCTCGTAGCGCGGCGGTCGGTCGACGTCGCACTCGCCGGCCATCGCGGCCGGACAGCGCGGGTGGAACCGACACCCCTGCGGGGGGTCCGTGTAGTCCGGAATGAGCCCGTCGATCCCCTGCCGATCGAACGCGGTGAGCTTCGGGACGCTCCCGATGAGGCCGCGGCTGTAGGGGTGAAGCGGCTCCTGAAGGATCTCCGCTTTCGTGCCGACCTCCGCGATCTCCCCCGCGTACATCACGTAGATCCGGTCGGCGATCCGGCGGGCCACGCCGAGGTTGTGGGTGATGTACAGCATCGAGAGGTTCTCGCGCTCGACCTGCTCGGACAGGAGGTCGATGAGCTGATCCTGGACGGTGACGTCGAGCGCCGTCGTCGGCTCGTCGGCGATGAGGAACTCCGGTTCGCCCAGCAGCGCCAGTGCGATCAGCACCCGCTGGCGCATCCCGCCGGAGAGCTCGACCGGATACCGGTCGAGGATTCCCTCGGGATCCGGAATCCGGAGCCTATCGAGCAGTTCGATGCACCGCTCGTTCATCTCCTCTTCGTCGGCCCGCCGGCGACCGAGGGTGCTCCGGGCGATCTCGAGCCAGCCGACGTTCGTCTTCCCCCGGTAGGTGAGCACGTCGCGCATCATCTCGCCGATGGTAAACACCGGCGAGAGGCTCGTCATCGGGTCCTGGAAGATCATGCCCATCGACTCGGCTTTGACCCGCTGGTGGGCGGCGGGATCGTCGACCAGGTTCTCCCCCCGGTAGCGGAGTTCGCCCCCGACGATCTCGCCGGGCGGCTGGGGCAGGATCCCCATGATCGTCTCGGCGGTGACGCTCTTGCCGCAGCCGGACTCGCCGACGAGGGCGACCGTCTCGCCCTCCTCGACTGTGAGGTTCACGCCGTTGACCACGCGGGCGCGGCCGTCGTACGTGTTGAAGTGAACTTCGAGGTCGCGAACCTCGAGGACCGGGTCGGCCATCTCACTTCACCTCCACGTCGAAGACGTCCCGGAGGCCGTCGCCGAGTAAGTTGAAGCCGAGGACGGCGACGAAGATCGCGACGCCGGGGAACGTCGAGTACCACCACTGGGCCGGGAGGTACACCCGACCTTCGGCGATCATCGTCCCCCACTCGGGCGTCGGCGGCTGTGCGCCCAGCCCGAGGAAGCCGAGCCCCGCGCCGATGAGGATGGCGTACCCCATGTCGAGGCTGAACTTGACCGTGATCGGCGCGAGCACGTTCGGCAGGATCTCGCGGAACATGATCCTGATCCTGCCCGTGCCGATGCCGCGGCTGGCCTCGACGAACTGCTCCTGGCGGACGGAGACCACCTCGCCGTACACCAGCCGCGCGTACCACGGCCACCAGACGATCGCGATGGCGATCATGGCGTTTCGGAGGCTCGGCTGCAGGGGGACGGCCACGGCGAGCGCGAGCACGAGCGGCGGCACCGAGAGGAACACGTCCGTGATCCGCATCAGCACGGTGCCGACCGCGCCGCCGACGTAGCCCGCGACGAGGCCGACGGGGACGCCGATGCCGATCGCGAACGTGAGCACGAACAGGCCGAGCGCCAGCGAGTACCGGGTGCCGAAGATCACCCGCGAGAGGATGTCCCGACCGGCCTGATCGGTTCCGAACGGGTGGGTCAGACTCGGCTCCGCGAACCGGTTGCCGAAGTTGACCGCGGGTTCGCCCATGTAGCCGGCGTCCTGCGGGAAGCGGGCGATGTACGGCGCGAAGACCGCGACGAACACGAGCCCGAGGATGATCGTCAGGCCGACGATCGAGAGCGGGTTCTGCCGGAACCGGTAGGCGATCCGCTTTGCGCTCTCGATCCGCGGCTCCATCGCCTCCGAGCGGGCCCAGTTCTCGAGGGTGCTCACTCGTCCTCACCCCCGTAGCGGACCCGCGGATCGAAGTAGCCGTACAGCACGTCGACGACGATGTTCGCGACGATGAACACGACGCCCACGACCAGCGTGACGCCGATGATCGCGTTGATGTCGTTCTCGAGGATCGCGTTGACGCCGTAGCGAGCCATCCCCGGCCAGGCGAAGACGATCTCGATGAGGAACGCCGAGCCGATGAGGAAGCCGTAGTCCAGTGCGATGATCGTGAGCGTGGCGGCGAACGACGCCTTGAGCACGTACTTGTACGCGATGAGCTGGCCGGGGATGCCCGACGAGTGCAGCGAGTGGACGTACTCCTTGTTGAACTCCTCGATGAAACTCGAGCGGGTCATCCGCGCGATGTCGGCCATCGGCGCCAGCGCGAGGACGAACGCCGGGAGCACGAGGTGCGCCAGGGCGCTCCGGAGCGCGGCCGGATCGGTCGCGAGGATGCTGTCGATGATCATGAGCCCGGTGACTCTCGGCGGGGCGGTTCCGATCCGGCCGGTCGCGGGTAGGAGCCCGAGGTAGAACGCGAGGACGAGCTGGAGCAGGATGGCCGCCCAGAAGGCGGGCATCGAGACGCCGAAGAAGGCGAACAGCCGGCTCGCGTTGTCGCCGAACTTGTCCTTGTGTTTGCCGGCGATCACGCCGAGGGGCACGCCGAAGAGGACGGCGATGAGCATCCCGACCGTGATGAGCTCGAACGTCGCCGGAAAGAAGTAGAGCAGGTCCGCCGCGACGTTCCGATTCGTCGTCAGCGAGATGCCCATATCGCCCTGAACCAGCCCGGCCATGTAGTTGAGATACTGGACGACGATCGGCTCGTCGAGTCCCATGTGGTCGCGGAGCGACTGGACGGCCTCGTCGCTCGCTCGCGGTCCGAGTGCGAGCCGCGCGGGGTCGCCCGGCAGGACGCGAGCGAGCGTGAAGATCAGGATCGAGAGGCCGATGAAGACGGGAATTCCCGACAGAACGCGTCTGAGTACGTAGCCTTTGAAACCCATTGATTAGTGTCTGGTCGTGTGCGTGGTCTCGGTCGGCTCAGCCCTGGTGGTACAGCCGCCAGAAGGCCTTCGAGTAGCCGACGAGTCCGTTGTCGACGTAGCCACCGACGCGTTCGTTGACGCCGTACAGCTCCGCCTCGTTGACCACGAACAGCGCCGGGGCGTCGTCGGTGATCAGCTCCTGTGCCTCCTCGTAGAGCTCGATGCGCTGGTCCTCGTCGAGCTCCGTGCGCGCCTCGTCCAGGAGGTCGTCGACCTCGGGGTTCTCGTACCAGGACGCGCTCTCCCAGCTGCCGTGCGAGTCGGTGTGCCAGGCCGGGAAGAGGAACGTGTCCGGATCGACGTACGAGAACGAGAGGTAGATCGCGTGCATGTCCGACGTCGACTCGGGGTCGGTCACCATGTCGGTGATGCGCGTCCAGGGCGCGGCCTCGAGCTCGAGGTCGATGCCGAGTTCGGCGAGGTTCGTCTGCATCAGGAGGCCGACGTTCTCGGTCACGGTGAGGCCGGTGACGTAGGTGTACGTCAGCTCGATCTCCTCGGGGTCGTAGCCCGATTCGTCGAGGTACTCCTGCGCCCGATCCAGGTCCTGGTCGTACAGCGTGACGTCGGAGTTGTGCCCCCACATCGCGTCCGGAAGCGGCCCCTGGAGCCGTTCGGCGTTGCCCAGGAGGATCTCGTCGACGATCGTCTCGTAGTCGACGGCGTAGGAGATGGCCTTGCGGACGTTCTCGTCGTCGAGCGGCTCGCGGCCGTTGTGCATGAAGACGTACAGCGGCGAGAACGTGACCTCGTCGCTGACACTGACGTCGTCGAGTCCGTCGAGTTCCTCGTAGGATTCGACCGAGAGCCACTCGTCGGTGATATCGGCGTCTCCGCTTCGCATCATCCCGGTCACCGTCCCCTCCTCCGGGACGATCTCCATGACGACTTCGTCGAACGGGTCGCCGTCGCCGGGCCACTCGCCCCACCAGTCGTCGTTTCGCTCGAGGACGATCCGCTCCTCGCGAACGTGTTCGACGAGTTCGTAGGGGCCGCTTCCCGCGTCGTTGTCCTGGAGCCAGTCGTCGTCGTTCTCCTCGACTTCGGCCTCGTTGACGATCGGGTGGTACGGGAGAGTGAACAGGAACGGCGCGAACGTGCGGTCGGTCTCGATCTCGACGGTCGTCTCGTCCGGCGCGCTCACCCCGTCCGGGGAGACGGTCCCGTCCCACATCCACGAGAGTCCGGCCTGCATGTCGTGCATCCGCTGGAACGAGTAGACGACGTCGTCCGCGGTGACGGGGTCGCCGTTGTGGAACGTGGCGTCGTCGCGCAGCGTGAACTGGTACGTCTGATCGTCGTCGCCGACCTCCCACTCCGTCGCGAGCGACTCGACGATCTCCGGTGGCGTGTCGTCCGTGTAGCTCAGCAACGAGTCGTACACGTTGACCGCGTAGATGTTCTCGAAGTTGTCCGAGACACCCATCGGGTCGATGGTGCTCGGCGAGATCGTCGTCGCGTAGACGAGCGTCGAATCGTCGTCGCCGCCGCCGTCACCGCCGCCACCGGCGTCGTCGTCGTCGGCATCCGGATCGACGTCTTCGTCCGGTTCTTCCCCTGCACAGCCGGCGAGCGTCGCCGAGAGTCCAGCCGCCCCCGCGTACTGCAGGATCTGCCGCCTCGACAGGAGTCCCGATCCCCCTCGTTGGTTGTCACCGCGAGTCATGGTATGGTATACCGAATCGGAGCGATTTATAATTTTCGGCGTATTGTCGAACACTACATGCAAATTAGACATATAAGGTCCGGATTTGATTACGATCCGTGTCCTTCATCTGCCCAGATCGTAATCATCTCTCCCAGACGCCGCGGGTGCGGAACGCGTCCGACAGCCCCCACTCCTCGATCTCGGCGACGCGTGGCGATTCGTAGCCGCCGACCTTGCTGTGCGTCCAGCCGAGGCTCGCCAGCTCCGCCTGGAGCTCGGCGAATTTAAAGGGCGCGACGACGGCGTCGAGTACCGGCACCCCCAGCTCCGCCTGCAGCGTCTCGTGGAAGCCGTACTCCGCCGTACAGCCGAGGATGACGACCTCCGCGTGATCCTCCTCGATCGCCGCTCGCGCGGCCTCCGTCAGCCGGTCTCGCGTCCGGTCGGGCTCCGTCTGGAAGTCGAGCACGCCCAGCTCGACCGGGCGGAACGACGCGAGCCGGTCGCCCAGCCCGTACCGCTCGATCGTCGAGCGCATCTGTGGAATCCACTTTCGCCGGCCGACGATCACGGAGAACGTGTCTCCCATCGTCGACGCCAGGTGCGTCGTCGCCTGCGCCGGCCCCATCACCGGCATCGACTCCGACACCTCGCGGGCCTCCTCGAGCCCCAGGTCGTAGAAGCAGCCGATCACCGTCGCGTCGACGCCGTCGTTCTCGGCTTCTTTCACCAGGTGAAGGACGTCCGGCAGGACGAGCGACTCGTAGTAGTGGTACTCGACGTGGTGGGGGCCGCGCTCGAGCGAGACGGTCTCCACCTCGGTGTTCGGTCGTTTCACGTCGGTCAGGAGCGCTTCGATATCGCCGCTGAAGTCGTCATGGCCGACCGGATCGATCCATCGGATTCGGGTTGTGTTTGTCATCGTTGTCGTTGTGGTCGTGGCGTGTCGGTTCGTTCGAGTGTCGGTGCTGAGGTTACGATTCGTTCGATCGGTCGCGTCGGAGCGTGACCGTCTCGTCGTGGTCGACCGTTCCATCGTCTGCGAGGACGACGCCGTACGTCTCGCGGGCGATCTCGCGGGTCACGTAGTCGTCGAGGAAGTCCTGGCGGACGCGCTCGGGGTCGCGCTCGAGCGGGGCCCCCCACCCGCCGCCGGCGCTCGTGACGAACCGGACGACGTCGCCGTCGGAGAGCGGTTCGTTCGTCAGTTTGCTCGTCCGCTCGACGGAGCCGTCCGTGCGGCGCAGTTCGATGTAGTTCCCGTCGCCGGGCTGGCCGCCCTCGGTTCCCCACGGGGGGTACTCGGAGCGGCCGAACGAGGCGGTGACGAACGCGCCGCTCTCGTTGTACACGCGGTAGTCCTGGATGAGCCCCGTCCCGCCGCGGAACCGGCCGTGACCCGCCCGCTGGGGCGTGTCGAGCGCGAACCGGTCGAACAGCAGGGGGAACCGCGTCTCCATCACCTCGACGGGCATCTCGAGGGTGTCGCCGTCGCCGCTGCAGACGAGCACGTCTGCTCCGTCGCGGTCGTGGCAGGCGCCCCAGCCGCCGGGCTGGGGCTCGATCACCAGGAACTCCTCGTCGGTTCGGTCGTCGGTGCCGCCGACGATCGTCGCGCAGACGCTGGTGAAGTGGCCGGCCGAGAGCTTCTCGGGGAGGTGCGGCGCGAGCGCCTTCCACGGCAGGTCCGCGGCCATCGCCGACGACTCCCAGTCCGTGCCGATCGGGGCCGGCTTCGTCGCGTTCAGTACGGTCCCCTCGGGGATCACGATCTCGAGCGGCTCGAAGAACCCCTCGTTCGTGGGGGCGTCGGGGAGGGTGATCGCCTGGAAGAACGCGCGCGCGTCGCTGACGCTCGCGGCGTACGGCGAGTTGATCGGCCCCGTCGTTTCGGGGTCAGTACCCGTAAAGTCGAGCGTGACGGCCTCGTCGGTGATCGTCACCTCGACCTCGACGTGGACCGGCTCGTCGGTGACGCCGTCGTCGTCGAGATAGTCCGAGGCGTGGTAGGTGCCGTTCGGGAGCTTCTCGACCTCCTCGCGGACGAGCTCCCGCCCGTACGCGAGCCACTCGTCGACCGTCCGCTCGAGCGTCTCGGTGCCGTACTCGCGGGCGATCTCCTGGACGCGCTCGACGGCGACCTCCATCGACGCCTCCTGGGCCTGCATGTCGCCGAGAGTCATCTCGGGCATCCGGGTGTTGGCCGCGACGATGTCGCGGACGCTCTCGTTGAGCACCCCCTCCTCGTACAGCTTGACCATCGGGTACTGGATCCCCTCCTGGAAGACGCTCGTCGCGTCGGTGGTCCACGAGCCCGGGTCCTTCCCGCCGACGTCGGTCCAGTGCGCCTTGGACGCGGCGAACATGACGAGTTCGTCCGTCGGTGCTGGCGCGCTCGAGTCGGACGCACCCTCGCGCTCGACGAACACGGGTGCGACCATCGCGACGTCGTTCAGGTGCGTCCCGCCGTGGTAATCGTTCAGGAGCACGACGTCTCCCGGGTAGAAGCCATCGAGGCCGAACTTCTCGACGACGTCCTCGACGCAGAACTTGAGCGTCCCGAGGAAGCCCGGCACGCCGTTCGCCTGCGCGACGACGTTGCCGTCGGGGTCGATCAGCCCGCAGGCGTAATCGAGCGTCTCGTAGATGACGCTCGACTTCGCGGTTCGGCCGAGATTGATGAACGCCTCTTCTGCCGCGCTCTGGAGCGCGTTCGTGACGACCTCCCGGGTGAACGGATCGAGCTCCGCCACCTGGTCCGCGTCGGTACTCGGCGCGCTCATCGCTCGCTCACCCCCTCGCTCGCCGCGATCCGAACGTTGCCGTACTCGTCGACGCGACACGACTGGCCCGGATTGACGAGCGTCGTACACGCCGGCTCCTCGAGGATCGCCGGTCCCGAGACGGGCCGTCCCGTCGGGAGCGCGCTCCGCTCGAACACCGGCGTTTCGATCGTCCCCTCCGTCCGGAAGTCGACCGCGCGCGTCCCCTTTCGGGCGTCCGAGAGGGGACCGTCGCGCTCGACCCGCTCGATCGTCGGCTTGGGGACGTCGGCCGTCGCGGTGAGCCGGAGGTTCACGAGTTCGACGGGGTCGTCGAGGCGGAAGTTGTACGCCGACTCGTGGAGGCGGTGGAACGAGCGGATCGTCCGCTCGATCGTCTCGGGGGTCGCGGCGTCCCCGGCGAGCGGCGTCTGGACCGTGTGCTCCTGGCCCGCGTAGCGGAGGTCGACGCTGCGCTCGAGCGAGATCGCCGCGGCGTCGATCCCCTCGGCGTCGAACTCGTGCTCGGCCCGTTCGGCCAGCGCGGCGAACTGGTCGTCGACCTCGCTCGCGGCGTCGCCGTCGAACGGTCGGACTCGCGTCCGGACGAAGTCCTTGCGGAGGTCGGTCAGCAGCATGCCCCAGGCGGAGAACTGGCCGGGCGCCTGCGGCACGATCACCTCGCGGACGCCGAGTTCGAGCCCGAGCGTCGCCGCGTGGAGCCCGCCCGCCCCGCCGCTCGCGACCATCACGAACCGCCGCGGGTCGTAGCCGCGCTGGAGGCTCACCTGCTTCAGCGCCGTCGCCATGTTCGAGTTGACGACCCGGAGGATGCCGTGTGCGGCCTCCCGGACGCCGGTTCCGTACGCGTCGGCGATCGGCTCGAGCGCGGCGCGGGCGCGCTCCTCGTCGAGGTCCATCTCGCCGCCGAGGAAGTATTCGGGGTTGAGCCGACCGGTGACGAGGTTCGCGTCCGTCACGGTGGGGTCGGTTCCGCCCAGTCCGTAGCAGGCGGGGCCCGGATCGGCGCCCGCGCTCTGCGGACCGACGTTGATCGAGCCGCCCGTGTCGATCCAGGCGATCGAGCCGCCGCCGGCACCGATCTCGACGATGTCGACGACCGGGACCTGGAGCGGGTAGCCCTCGTGGTTCGACGTGCGCTCGAGCCAGTACTCCGTCCGGATGTCGACGTCGCCGTCCGCGACGAGCGAGGTCTTCGCCGTCGTGCCGCCCATGTCGAAGCTGACGACGTTCGGCTCGTCGATCCGCTCGCCGACGCGAGCCGCGCCGAAGACGCCGCCGACGGGGCCGCTCTCGACCATCTCGACGGGACTCCGCCGCGCCTGCTCGAAGCTGCTCGTCCCCGCGTTGCTCTTCATCACGTACCGGTTGCCCGCGACGCCCTCCTCGTCGAGGTGGGACTCGAGCGTGCTCAGGTATGTGTCGGCGATCGGTCGGACGTAGGAGTTCAGGACGGCCGTGTTGGTCCGCTCGTACTCGCGGTACTCCCCGGAGAGTTCGTGCGAGAGGGTGACGTACGCCTCCGGGTACGCCTCCGCCAGGAGCTCCTTCGTTCGTCGCTCGTGCTCGGGGTTCGCGTACGCGTTGACGTAGGCCACGGCGATCGTATCGATTCCGCGCTCGCGGATCGCAGCCGCCGCCTCGCGAACGTCGTCCTCCGCGAGCGGCGTCAACACCTCGCCGGCCTGGTCGATCCGTTCTGTCACTTCGAACCGGTCCCGCCGCGGGACGAACGGGTCGGGCTTCTCGTACCGGAAGTCGAACATGGCCGGGCGGTTGGCCCGCGTGATGTCGAGGACGTCCCGGAAGCCGCTCGTCGTGAGCAGCGCGCAGTCTTCGCCGTTTCGTTCGGTGATCGCGTTGATGACGACCGTCGTTCCGTGGACGAACTGGTCGATCGCCGGGAGCGACAGGTCGCTCTTCTCGAGGGTGTCGACGACACCGTCCGCGAAGTTCGACGGCGTCGTCGACGCCTTCTCGAGCGACAGGCGGCCGTCGCGAACCGCGACGAGGTCGGTGAACGTGCCGCCGATGTCCACCGCGACACGTGTGGTGTTCTCTATCATAGTTGATCTACAATACGACACAGACTATTAACTTTGTGTGCACTATCTGGCTAGTCAGAGTACAATTCGTTCTCAGAACTGTGGAAAACAACAATGTATCGCCGAGTGTCGAGCTCGGACTACCGGCTCCCGCCTGGCGTGGCTTACAGCTCGCCGAGGATCGTGTAGACGAGTCGGACGGGCTCGTCGCCGACGTTCTCGCTGTAGTGCGGCGCGCCGGCGGGGATCACGGTCAGCGACTCGGCGCCGACAGTGTGTTGCTCGCCGTCGACGACGACCTCGAGTTCGCCCGAGAGCAGGACCGACAGCTCGTCGCCGTCGTGGCTCGTCGTCCCCGTTTCGGGGACGCGCTCGCCCGGTTCGATGACGTAGCTTCCCGTCTGGACCGTCGGTTCGTCGCACCCGTAGAGCGCCAGCGGCTCGCCGGTGCTCTCGTCCCACTTCATCGCCAGTTCGTGAACGGTAAGCCCACTCATGGCTCACCTATGCGGAGACGGCGACGTAAACTCTTCGGCAGAATAATTGAACGATACGTGATCAATAAAACCATTACAACTTCAAATCGTTAGTTTCGTTTTTCGATACGTATTCGAGAGAGCCATTCTGTGCATAAATTATATACCGACACTCGACTATGGATCCGTACTGAGGTGAGATAACACGTGACAGAACGACTTGCCGTCGACATCGGGGGGACGTTCGTCGACGCGATCAGCTTCGACGAGACGACGCGCGACGTGGCGGTAGAGAAGGCTGCGACGACGCCCGACGAACCGGAAGCCGGGGTCGTGACGTCCATCGAGAAGGTGGGCGCCGACCTCGCGAACACCGACGCGTTCGTCCACGGGACGACGCTCGGACTGAACGCCGTCCTCGAGCGGGAGGGGGCGACGACGGGTATCATCACGAACGAGGGGTTCAGGGACGTCTACGAGATCGGCCGCACGAACGTCGAGCCGCGAGCGATGTACGACATCCGGTACCAGAAGCCGGAGTCGCTGGTCGCCCGCCGCCGGCGCATCGGCGTCGCCGGACGACTGAACGCCCAGGGCGAGGAGGTCGAACCGCTCGACGTCGACGCCGTCCGCGACGCCGCGGACAGCCTCGTCGACGACCACGGCGTCGATGCGATCGCGATCTGCTTCCTGCACTCCTACCGGAATCCAGACCACGAGCGCGAGGCGGCCGAAGCGATCCGCGAGGCTCACCCCGACGTGAACGTCTCGATCTCGAGCGACATCACGCGGGAGTACCGCGAGTACGAGCGCACGAGCACGGCGGTGATGGACGCCTACATCAAGCCGATCTTCGGCTCCTACGTCGCCGACCTCGACGCGGCGCTCTCGAGCGCCGGCTTCGACGGCCCGTTCTTCATCACGCGCTCGGGCGGCGGCACCCTCGCCGCCGAGAGCGCGACCGACGCGCCGGTCCACACCATCCTCTCCGGCCCCGCCGGCGGGCTGATCGGCGCGGCCCACGTCGGCCGCGAGACCGGCCGCGAGGACCTCATCACCGTCGACATGGGCGGAACCAGTCTCGACGCCTGCGTCATCGAGAACGGCACCCCCGCGGTGAAGTACGACGCCCGGCTCGAGCACCAGCCGCTGATGATCCCCGTCTACGACATCCGGACGATCGGGGCCGGCGGCGGCTCGATCGCCTGGCTCGACGGCGACCTCCTGAAAGTCGGCCCGCAGAGCGCGGGGGCCGATCCGGGGCCGGTCAGCTACGGGCAGGGCGGCACCGAGCCGACCGTCACCGACGCCGCGGTCGCGCTGGGCTACATCGACCCCGACGACTTCCTCGGCGGCGAGATGGAGCTCGACGCCGACGGCGCCCGCGACGCGCTTCGCGAGACGCTCGCCGACCCGCTCGAGTCGAGCGTCACCGACGTCTCCCGCGGCGTCTTCGACGTCACGCTCGCGAACACCGTCGGCGCGATCCGGGAGATCACGATCGAGAACGGCCTCGATCCGCGCGACTTCTCGATGATGGCCTTCGGCGGCGCGGGCGGCATGTTCGTGCCGCTGCTCGGCCGCGAGATGGGCGTCGACGAGGTCGTCGTGCCGAACGCGCCCTCGGTGTTCTCCGCGTGGGGGATGCTGATGGCCGACGTCGTCTACGACTTCGCGCGGACGAACATCGCCGCGCTGACCGACCTCGAGCTGGCCGACCTCGAAACCGTCTTCGACGAGCTCGACGAGGCAGCCGTCGAGACGCTCTCCGGGGAGGGCTTCGACGACGACGAGATCCACCTCGATCACTCACTCGAGATGCGCTATCTCGGTCAGGAGCACACCGTCGACGTGGACGCGAACGGCCTCGCGTCGATCGACGAGGTCAAAGAGCGCTTCGACCACCGACACGAGGACCGCTACGGCCACACGATGGACGATCCGGCGGAGGTCGTCCACCAGCGCGTCCGCGCCTCCGGCCGCACCGAGAAGCCGACGCTCGAACGGCGGGAGTCGGTCGACAACCAGGCGCTCGAGCCGGCGGGTTCGCGGGAGGCGTACTGCTTCCACGCCGGCGAGCTCGTCTCGTTCGACGTCTACGACCGCGCGGAGCTCCCGCCGGGAGCAACCGTTGCGGGACCCGCGATCGTCCGGGAACCGACGACGACGATCGTCTACCACGGCGACCAGACGGCGACGGTGGACGAGTACGGCCAGCTCGTCGTCGCGGTCGACGGAGGTGACCGCGAATGAGCGAGTCGACGCTCGAGCCCGACGCGGCGACCGTCGAGGTGGTGAGAAACTACCTCACCTCGGCCGCCACGGAGATGCAGCGGACGCTGATCCGAACGGCGTACAACACGATCATCTACGAGATCCTCGACTTCGGCATCTCGCTGTACGACCGCGACCGCAATCTCATCGCCGACTCGCCCGGCCTCGCGCTGTTCCTCGGGGCGAACGACTACGCCCTCGACAAGCTCGTCGAGCACCTCGGCGAGGAGAACATGGAGCCGGGGGACGTCATCATCATGAACTACCCGTACTGGAGCTCGACGCACACCCTCGACGTGGGCGTGTTCGCGCCGATCTTCCGCGAGGGCGAGGACGCCGACGCGGAGGAGAACGAGCTCATCGGCTACGCCGCCACGCGCGCTCACTGGCTCGACCTCGGTGCGAAGGACGCCGGCTACGTGCTCGACTCGACCGATGTCCACCAGGAGGGCGTCATCTTCCCCGGCACCAAGGTGTACAAGCGCGGCGAGCCCGACGAGGAGATCCTCGACCTGATCCGCTTCAACTCCCGCATCCCGGAGAAGGTTCTCGGCGACCTGAACGCGCAGATCGCCGCCATCCGAACGGGCAAGCGCCGGCTGCGCGAGCTTCACGGGAAGTACGGCTCCGAGACGGTCGACCGCTGCATCGAGCGGATCCACGATCACGGCGAGCGCACCGCCCGCGAGGCCGTCCGGGAGCTCCCCGACGGCACGTGGTCGGCGGTCGACTACGCCGACGGGACGACCGGCGAACTCATTCGGATCGAGGTCGAGGTGACGATCGATGGCGAGGAGGTCCGCTTCGACTTCTCGAACTCCGACGACGAAGTCGAGGGGCCGCTGAACCTCCCGCGCGGGATGACCGAGACCGTCAGCAAGCTCTGCTTCAAGTCGATCACCACGCCGGAGGAGGTGTCGAACGCCGGCCAGTACGCGCCGATGTCGATCCACGCGCCCGAGGGGAACCTCTTCCACGCGACGTACCCCGCGCCGACGTTCACCATCTGGACGGCGATCGTAAGCATCGACGTCGTGTACAAGGCGCTCGCGAAGGCGATGCCCGACCGCATCCCCGCGAGCTCCGGCGGCGACCTCAACGACATCATGCTGTACGGCGTCGACCCCGACACCGGCCGCCAGTTCGTCGAGGCGAACAACGACGCCGTCGGCTGGGGGGCGACCGACACCCACGACGGCGCGAACGCCGTCATGCACATCAGCGAGACGATGGTCCAGAACATCCCAGTCGAGGTGTTCGAGAACAAGGCGCCGATCGAGTTCGACGAGCTCTCGCTCCGGCGTGACTCGGGCGGCGCCGGCGAGCACCGCGGCGGTCTCGGCCTCCGGCGGGACTTCCGGATCGCCCACCCCGTCGGCGCGCTCTCGATCATCCAGAAGACGCGGAAGCCGGGCTGGGGAATCGACGGTGGGAAGCCGGGCGCGAAGAACGGCGTCGTCCTGGACCTCGTCGACGACGCGGACGCCGACGACGACCGGGTCCAGGTGCTCGTCGACAACACCGACATCTACGACGACGATCAGCTGTGGGTCGGCATGTTCCGCGGCGAGTTCGTCCCTGGCGACGTCATCTCCAACCGGACCGGTGGCGGCGGTGGCTACGGCAATCCGCTCGAGCGCGATCCGGAGGCAGTTCGCGAGGACGTGATTGACGGCTACGTCTCGCGGGAGACCGCCCGCGAGGTCTACGGCGTCGCGATCACCGAGGACGGCGATCTCGACCGCGAGGAGACCGAGTCGCTGCGCGCCGACTGAGCCCCGGTTCCGGCACCCAGGACCGAACTCGTTCTTTGGCCGTCGCCGTTCGCGGAGCGTGGTAGACACACCCGTTCCCTCGAGCGGAACGCGGAGTTATCGAGCGGAGAGGTCGGCGGCTTATGCGAGCAACTTCAATTTGCCGGGGTTAGCGACGGTCACATCCAGATATTCTGAAAGAGTGTCATGGATGTGGTAGTAGTTGGTGGTCGCTTCAAGCGCAGGTTTTGAGTCAACGTACTGCCGGGTAAAGTCGCTGAGGTTCGCGTTTTCGACGCGAACCTCTTTAACGATCTCACAGTATTCGTCCAATACTGCGATTTGTGAGTCCCGCTTGTGCACGTCGATTCCAATGAACATTGGACTCACCGTAGAACGTCGGTGCGTGAAACAGAGATTCACCTAAGCGGACTTTCCCGACTGTCGTCAGGAGCGGCGGTCGGGCTGTGATACCCAGGACTCGGCTTCCTACGGACTCGGACAGTCAGCACCACGTGCTCTCGGGCACGGAAAATGGGTCGGTCTCTTGCGCCTCATACTCGTTTCACGCTCTCATAGGATAGCAGAATGCCATCGAGTCAGCACGACTCCACCAAAATGAATGGTAAATGATAAAAGTGACCGTGTTAGGTTCGCACGTGTAGTGAGCGAGCAGTCTCAGACTACAACCAGAAGTCAGTTTTCCGGCGCCGTCACACGGAGTTCATCGTCGACCTCGTAGAAGTAGCCCCGCTCGAGTAGCCGGGTGAGCGCATAGTTCGCATCTTCAGGCTCAAGGGCTAGCTCATCACTTCTAAGAAGGATCTCGAGTGCGTGCTCTCGAGGGACCGACTGCACATCTTCATGATCGTCCGAATCGAGACTGTGTGTGCAAAGGACGTCGTACGCGTTTAGAATCCATTCCGAAAGCGGCGGTCGTGGATCAGTACTGTCGTCCATCTCGTTTTCGTACTGGGATTCTTCAGCATCGAGTCGCTTAAGGATACCCCACGTGAGAGGGGACCCGGCTTCGCAGGGTAACTAACGGACTCGAAGATCTCGTTCGAAGGAACTCACAGATCCACTTGAAGAGACGAGTGCTTCGTTGAGGTGCTATTATATTGCCCGATAAAATTAGTTAGAAAAATATATCCTGTTCGTGGCGAATCAGTGTGCTATGTATCTCTATACACCTGATGAAATCGACAGGGAGCGGGCTCATCATCAAGCAGTAATCCAAGGCGCGGGTGATCTGGATGTAAAGCGAATCGGGAATCTTGGGGAGCTCGCGTTTGAACAATTCTGTCGAGAGTATCTTCCTGTGGAGATGTGGGAATGGCAGAACGAAGAGGCGATCAGACGGTGTAATCCCGAGAGTTTCTCGGGATACGATTTCGAGGTGTTTGGCTACGAAGTTGACGTAAAAACTTCCAGAGACGTGTCTGCGTTTCGCCCAGCAAATATTCTCGAGAACGACCCAGACGACGATATTGTCGTCATGGTTTGGCATCGTGATAACGAGGATGCGCTTATCCTCCTTGGATGGGAGCGGACGGAAACACTGAAATCGAAGGTGAAAACTCAGGAGGCATATTCAGGTGAAGAGCCGGAAAAGCTCGCCCACCTCGCTGCTCGACCGATGAACGAATTGCAGGATTTAGGCCCGAATACGGCACATATGAATCAGAAGCCACAGAATCCGTTCAAGCCGAGGGACCGGGTTGTGAAAGCTGGGGATGATGATGCGTCGGTTGCAGTCGTTGTTGAGGTGCTCCCTCCGGAGAAAGACATCAACCTCTACGGGCAGAGTATGGACGGTGAAGCAGTCAGTGTGGCGTTCCCAAATATGCTTGATAACGGGCCTGGGAACTGGCGTGAGATTCATCCGGCGAAGCTTGCATCGTACTGTGACGATCAAGACATCAAACTGTACACATACAAGCATACGAATCTCGAGTTCGCAGAGAACGCGTTTACACCAGGCGACTATGTCATCAAGCCTGATTACGACGATCCAGATTTAGCGGTGATTCTCGAGGTTGCGGAGGATAATGAAGACCGAGACGTGACTGTCGTATTCGTTAAGCATCTCGAGAAGGAGTTCGGTGAGCAACCTTACGTTCAGCCAAGTGATCTTGGCTCGCGTTGTGACGAAGCCGGAATTAAAACATACTCATACAACCACGCAGAACTCAGCTTTGAGCACCAATACTGATTGAGAGTAACTCGAAAAGAACTGCTACTCAATTCTGTAAAACGCATCATGCGGCGTTCGATCGAGAGCACTATTCAACAGGGCAGAATGAATGATTCTCACTTTCCAGTCAGCCCTTACGCTCCCCTATCAATCGTCCAATCCGGGAATCGTTTGTTCGCACCTGAGAGGTGAGACGCACCTACGCGTGCCTCGAGAGTGCCCATGAGTATAGATCGACCGATCCAGCGCGAGCAAGACCAGGAACACCGCCATGACAGCAACAACACCAGTGACCGAGAGCGACGGTATTCCGGCGACGTCGCTCGACTGAACGAGCACGAACTCGTCGCCGTCGACGAGTGGCTATCCGGCACCGAACCAGCACCATACGAGATCGACCTCACCGATGGGTACGAGTACCGTACGCGCTACTGGCGCTGCCGGAACTGCGGCCACGAACGAAATCGCCGCGACGAATTCAGCGCCACTGTGAGACACCAGACCCACCGACTCCGCTCGAGGCAGGCGACTACTCGATCGACGAGCCGCGAACCCGCCGGGCACTGAGCGAGGAGATGGACGTTCGCTTCGCCAGCGTGGGCGCAACCTACGAAGTCGTCAGCGAGAGCGGGAACACCTACACGGTCGATATCGAGACAGAGACGTGCACCTGTCCGGATTGGGAACAACGCCAGCCTGCCGGCGGCTGCAAACATCTCAGACGTGTTGATCTCGAGATCCGGACTGGGATCACCCCCGCTCCGGATGGACCGTTCAATCATCGTTACTCGGCACTGTCTAGTTTAGCACTTCCTCAGCCGGCGTTCGTCCATTGAGCGATTGATGCGGTCTCTGATGGTTATAGTAATGTGCGAACTGTTCAATCCATTTGCGTGCGCTCGCCCGACTGCCCACCCACGAGTTATGGAAACAGTCAACTCGCATTTTGAGCGTGTGAAACCACTTTCGATGAGGTTTCGGTCGGTATAGTCAACCCGACCGTTCAATCCTAACCGAGCAAGAGCAATCCGGTAGCCAAACTGATCGACGAGAAACACCGACTCGGAGAGATCGTGTTTCTCGCGGAGTCCATGCAGGAATGCAGCTGCCGGATCGGTGCCGTGGCGTCCGAACAACTGGACGTCGGAATTAACTTTGTATCGAGGCCTATTGCAGCGTACAACCAAGACTACTCCCCGTTGATTTTGACAGCGGTCTCGTCAACCGCGACTCGCGTCGGCTTCGCCGACGGCGGGTCAGAAACGCTGTCAGCCAGCCGACGTACCCAATTCCAAACCGCCCATGAGATCGTTCAACGCCTAATTCGGCGAGAATCGTTGTTGTCTCCCGAAGTGAACATCCAGTTGCATGGAGCCGGACGGCGACGCCTGTCAGGGCGTGCGCCGCCCCTCTAATCCACATGGAGCATAAATAATAAGTGAGTTGAGTATCTATAGGTAATTGCCATGTCGAATTACCACCCAATCGGTTCGAGCGAAAATGAGATCGAGGAAAAGGAATTGGAGACCGGCGACAAAGATAGAGTTGCTAACGGACTGTCTCGACGTGCGGTACTGCAGACTGGAGGCGCCCTCGGAGGAGGGGGTTTGTTGGGTATTACTGGGATAGGAGTAGATACTGCAACAGCCGCCAGTAATGAGATTCATCTCGACTATGATAACTACGATAGCTGGGATGAGGTTTATAACCGGTCAACTGGGGAGAGTAGTAACATAAGTCTAGTGAGTAGTCCTACTTATTCTGGTAATACCTCTGTCCAAATTGGTGTGCCTGAGGATGAAACGTGGGGTATCAGTACTGGTTACGACTTTGACGATGATTTGACCGAACTCAACGGACGAATTCGGTTTGCACTAAATTCCAACTGGGAGATGAGCGGAACTGATACTTGTCGGCTCTGGAACTGTGCAATCGCTCAAGGAACCTACAGCTCCGGGTGTGATGGAGCGCCTGATGGATGGGACGGATGGTCTAATCGAATGTATGTGACGAGCCAGGGTACAAGCGATGATGGTCCGTATAACCTGCTTTCGTATACGTACCACATGGATCAGAATGAGAGCTGTGGCGATGAGGAACTTATTGATAACGTATCAATTGAGCCCGGTGTCTGGTACGAATTCGAATACTATGTTCATGTGAATACTGTCGATGGTGGGCAAGGCGGAGATCCCAACTCTGATGGGATTGTTCGGTACTGGCTCGATGGCCAACAAATCCACGAAGAGACCAATCGTCGATTTACAGTGGACCACATCAACAACGGCATTCAGACGAACGGTCCCGTAATGCACTATGGTGGATCAGAAACTGCACCACGATCGCTGTATGCGTACTACGATGATCATTCGATGGCACTCAATGGTACCTTTTAGAAAAATATAAAATAGTTATTATTTTCTAATTCCACCAGGATGTCGGCTGTGTCACTGAGCGCCGAACTCGGTTGAACAGATCCTTTGTTACGGCACGCCCCGCTCGCCGCTTCCGCCCTCCGCGCCGCTCGCGACCGACCATTCCGGGCTAAAGTGCATCTGGTTTCGACGCCAGCATTAAGCGCGTTTTCGGTTGCGCCCCTCGCGGGCTTTCGTGTTCCAGCGCTTTGGGCCGTTCCGCACGGCCGTCGCCCTGGACACGGACCCGCAGTTCGGTCCGGACACGAGAAACGGCTTAAAGCTGGCCGCTCGCTCCGGGCGGGTCGGCGCGCGGTTCAGATTGCACGGGTTTCTTGGTGTGATCGATACAGACTACTGTGGCGTCCATCTCCCGCCGCTTTTTTTAAGTTCATCGTGGAACTCATCTCGTTCGTCTTCGTCAGCTTCGGCGGCTGTACGGCGTGGTTTCTGGTAACTCAATCCCGCTTCTTTCAGTAACCGCCGGCAGCTCGGGATTGAGTACTCGACATCGTACGTCTCGTCGAGGAACTGCTGAACCAGCGTCGGCGTCCACGCCGGCGCGTCGAACCCAACTTCCTCGGGCGAGTCGTGGACAGTTGCATTGAATTGCTCTTGCTCTGTTTCTGAGAGCTTTCGTTTCCTCCCAGACCGCTGAGCATCAGTCACGGTCTGCTCGAGCGACTCGTCCGTGTCGAGTCGCGTGAGCCAATTATAGATCGTTTTCCGTTCAACCCCGTACCACTCAGCAAGTTCAATCTGTGGAACGCCGTTTTTGTACGCGATCGCGGCCAACAGCCGTTGTGTCGGTTTCTTTCCTTCTACGTTGCCGAGTGCGTTCTGAAGATCCTCGACGGAGATCTCGTCAAGATGTTCCATTGCAAGGGCCTACAACCTCTGCGTAAAAAGTTCTAACGACTACTATAATAGAGGAGTCGACGTGGACTTTCAACTGGTTCGGTTTCGGTGGTAAACGGACCACTCGAGAAGACAGTACAGGCGGGATGGTAGTACACTGGTGCGTTGGGAG
Organism: Natrononativus amylolyticus; assembly: GCF_024362525.1. Lineage (GTDB taxonomy): Archaea > Halobacteriota > Halobacteria > Halobacteriales > Natrialbaceae > Natrononativus > Natrononativus amylolyticus. The sequence goes on along the minus strand of NZ_CP101459.1, from coordinate 662,839 downwards.
AGAGACGAAGACGATGTTGCGGGGATGCGGATAGACGTGTGAAGTGCTCGGATCGCGTAGGGCAGAGTGGGGTTGACGTGAAGGTGACGCTCGAGGAGAGGAGAAGAGAAAAAGGGTGTAGGGTGAGGGAAAGATCGTGATGGAGGGGTGGAGACAGAGAGGTAGTTGTGAGGGAGACGATGTCATCGATATTACTCGAGAAGGGAGAGGAGCACACTACCACCGAAAGCCCTCGGCCGCTCGGCATCCCGCGCCTCGCTGCGCGCCTCACTCCCTCGCAACGCTCGGTCGTTGCGGTGCTTGCGTCGGCGGGGACAACCGAGACGTCCTCGCCCTTTCGAAGTCCGTCAGGCTGAGCTGAAGGTAGGGGTGTTTTGACACTCCTTGACCGGTGTGAACGAGACGGCACGCCCCGCTCGCCTCCTCGCCCTTCGCGTCGCTCGCGACTGACCATTCCGGGCGTGCGGGCGCTCTCCGCACCGCGAGCGCCCGTTCCGGGCGTGTACCTTCGGCGCCAGCGGGTAAGCCCGTCGGTTGCGCCCCTCGCATGCTTTCGCGTTCCAGTGCTTGGTACCGATGTGCGCGGCGAGCCACGATACAGCTCGCCGTGGTCTCGACAGTCGCACTGGACACGGACCTGCAGTCCGGGCCGGACACGAGCGGACTTACTCCGCTGGCCGCTTGCTCCGGTCGCTCCCGGCGCGCGGTGCTGGATGGTGGGGGTATAGTGTCCCGCTCTACTCGCGCCTCAGGGGACCTGAAGGCGCGAGCGAGAGCGGTTGCAGGAGACGAGCACAGTTGGGACTCAGAGGAGTTGAAGGTGAAGACGCGTTGGAAAGCGCCTTCGAGGTTAATGCAATGAGTTCTACGAACTTCCGAGATGATAAAACTTCGGATGAATCGACTGTCAACCAAGAGGTGGCTGCGGAGAAGACGGACGTAGGCGTGGAGGTGGAAGATCCGTTCGCGGAAGACATCGTGGACGAGACGCCGGAGCTCTCGCCGAGTGCCGAGCAGGAGACACACACGAAAGTCGAGACGAACCACCCCGAGACGGTGGTTGGTCGCGAGGAAAATGAATTCGGCCACCTGCCACTGGCGCAAGAAGAGCGGATTCGAGGTCGGGAGGAGGAGCTCGAGTTGATCAGTGCAAAGGCGACGTTCGGACGGCAGGACGGGCGGGAAGCACGGGCGCGAGAGATCGTCGTCGAGCAGCGCAGACAGCGGCGGGTCGAAAGGGCGGATCCCCGGTCGGAGTTGGAACACATACAGTTGGCGGAAGTCAACACGCAGTCAGTGCGGATCACGGAATCGGTGCGCGGGGGGCCAAGCCGAGCAGCAGTGAGCCGTAGCCTTGGCGAGAAGGTCGCGGGGGGACAGTCAATGATCGACGCAACCCTCGAGCAGATGGAGGAAGTGAAGGCCGAGTCGGGAACAATCGTCGACATCGCAGACGTGCCGGAGGTGGAAGCAGGCGAAGTGGACGTGGAAGGCGAGATCATTGAGTTGTGGGCGCCCTCGAAGCCGTCGATCAGCCAAGTGGGGCTGATCGCAGACGACACGGAGAAGATGAAGTTTACAATCTGGAAGAACTCCTACCAGACGACAGTGAGCGAGGGTCAGACAGTGCGGATCCGGAACGCGGCGAAGAACTGGCACAACGAGCAATGTAACCTCGCCGTGACCGGCTGGAGCCGCCTCGAGTTCCCCGAACGCGGACGGTGGTGGACCCAGGAATAGCGTCGTCTCACCTCTTTTTGTGTGGACGACCACACGCTCGCTTCGCTCGCGTCCTCCCCAGCCTCCTCGCTTTGCTCCCTGCGGTCGCGTCGCTCGTCCCTCACGCGTTCTCCGCGTTTAGCGCGGATTCATCGCGCGCCACGCTGATGCAGTTCTGAGAGCTTCGTCGAGCAGCCCAGTCGGATGGCATCCTCCGGCGTGACCGCCGGAGTTCTTGCCCTGCACTGCCTCAGAAGCGTGCGAACGTGCCAAGACAGGGAGGAGCGCAAAGGTTTTGTATGTCAGTCGGATAGTGGGTATTAGGTGATTCAAAATGGGAAAGACCTCGTTTGAAGCGAACCACGGAGAAGAACTCACACTCAAAGTGGATGACAGAGGACGGGTAACGCTCCCGAAAGAGATTCGAGAGCGACTCGGAATCGAATCGAACGATGAGATCCCCGCTACCCTCATTGGATCCGTCCTCGAGGTCAACCCGAAGCCGAGTTCGAAACTGAAGACAGCAACAGCAGAGCGGGATAACTGGGAGAACTCCACACCGACTGATGCTGGAGAAACGCTCTTCGGGCCAATGAATCGGTAAAGAAGCCGAATGCCTGATTCTTTCCCGACCGAGGTGACGATCCTCACTGATGTAAACGTTCTTGCGATCGGGCTGACCGATAACCATCCCGCGTATGATGATGTATATCCGTGGATCCAGAACACACTTGATGGACCGAACGTCTTACTCGTATTCGATTACTACCCGTTACGAGCACAGTATCTTATGACGGGCAATTTTGGTGTGAACACTGTTGATGCTCGCAATGCGATTCAATCGCTCGTACGAAGCCCAGCGCGAATCGTGAGCGCCACCGAGTCGACGCTTCTCGAAGCGTACGATATTAGCGCCGAGAAAAATCACGACGTGTACGACTCGTTCATCTTAGCGCTCGCGCGGTCGTATGATGCCGATTACTTGATCACTACCGACAGTGATTTCGACGACCTTTGCGACGGCGAAGATGTGAAATACGTCAATCCAATCCCGACAGAAAAGCGTGAGAAACTCACACTCATTGATGGGTAGGCCAACCTGCGATTAGGACAACGTGTACTGAGCATTTCCTCCTCCGCGTTGATCACGCTCTGACTTGTGCGACAATCGCGCCTTGTCTCTCGCACATGAAAGTAGAAACTAGTCGTTCTCAGACGTCTGAGCAGGAGATCACAAACTCATCAGTCCACGATTGACGCAACATTCAGTTCGACACGATCGTGGGGTTGTTTGCCCCTCTCAGCAGGGTAGAGGGATCAAAGATGCCAGTACCAGATAGCCAGTCAGAGTCGATTGTTGTTGAGTTCAAAACCAGAGACGATCCATTGTTCCAGAAACCCGATCACGATCCTCACGGTGAACTGCCGGCTCTTGCGGCCCGCTCTGGAACGAGGTACGACAGCTGTGGGACATACGGTCTGGTCACGACGCTGGCTTGCGAGGAAGCCACAATCCGGGACGTCGACCTCGTCTGTTCGAAGTGTGGGTGAGATCGGCGACACGGGCCACGGCGGATCGGCGAACGAGAAGGACACGACAATGCATCCGCCCAGTGGTGTTGTTCGCCCCTCTGAGAGGGGTAGAGGGTTCAAGAGATGTCGATACACGAATCGGTCAGTCGACTGGCGACCGCACAGGTACTCGAGGCGTCGGAGAGCATCGAGGAACGATTCCCGGTATGGGATTGTGAGCAGGGTAGCGTCCGATCGTGGGCACTGGGTCGGCGGCAGTGTGTGTTCTCGTTGGTTCGGTTCATCGTCGACGAGGTGGGTAAGGCAGTATTCTCGACGCCGATGGAAGTAACGATCGCACCGACAGCGGTGTACCAGCCATCGTCGAGCTGGCCCGACTGTTTCGTTGACACGTACCAAGTGGCCGTCTATCCGAACGCAAATCCGGACTGGGGATCGATCGAAGCCGAAGCCCCAACGCTCGAGGAAGCACTCGAGGTCGCAGAAACCGTCTGCAGTGACCTTGGGGAGCAATACAACCTGCAGACGGAAGACGAGCGAGAGAACGGCGAGATCACCTTCTCGTCGCGGGGGCCGAAGCCAATCCGCTGAGTCGAAAGCCTTGCGACGAACGCACAGCCGGTAGCGTTGTTCACCCCTTGGGAGGGGTAGAGAGATTGAAAACAATGCAAACTGCTAGTCGGACCAACATACCAATCGCCGTTGAGTTCATCACCGAGACTGATAATGCCGTCAAACGTACCCGCTTCGACGTGTTCGACGCTCCTGGTCACACCAACACGAGCTGTGAGTACTGTGGGAAGTTCGGACTTGTTCCGACCCAGAGCTGTGAAACTGCCTGTGACCTCGGTGTTCAACTGATTTGCTCGGAATGCGAGAGTGCGTAACTCGACACGATCGACCAGTCTAGCCGCAGTTGACCTGATCGATGTCACCATCAGCACACCCACTCGAGCGACTTGAACCGACCCAGCGGACGCTCCGACGCGCCCAGTACGAAGCCTTCGAGTTCGAACTTGTCTCGCAGGGCGTCCTCGCTCGCAATATCAGCCATGCGAATCCGGAGGATCACGAGTATCTGGTTACGATCGAGGACGGCCTGCCGCACAGCTGTACGTGCCCGGCAGACGAACACCACCAGGGCGCGTGCAAACATCGGGTTGCAGTCGCGATCCGAACGTCCGTTCTCGAGGCTACACGCCACGCACAGCGGATTCGCGAACTGCAGACTAGGGCGCAGGCCCCCAGCGAGTCCGCCAGCATTGTGAGTTACCCCACGCATGAAATCGAGTCCGAAGGTGTGGGGTAACCTTGCCGAACCGACTAGCGTCGGCACGAACCCACCGCATGTGGTGTTGTTCTCACCCTCGAGAGGGGTGGAGGGTTTGAACCGATGCAACAGGTTAGAACCATCGACCGAGTGGTACAGCGAGCTGACTACTACGAAACCGACACGGGCAGAGAGCTGCGTCTGCGTGCAGCAGCCGAACTGACTGTTTGCACAGAGCGGGTGGTGTCCGATGGCGGGACCGCAGCCACCGAGACCATCCGGACCGATTCCGAGAGGCCGCCGTACACGCGACATATCGAACCGCCGGAACAGGGCGGGAAGGCGTACATCCGGTGTAGGTACTGCAAACGTGAGCTGCTGGTCGAACTTGGTGGACAGGACAAACTGCCGCATGCGCCCGGCTGCCCGGAGGGTGAGTCGTGATGAGTGAGTCCACTGGATGGCCTGACGACCGAGTACAGGCCGAACTCGAAGCAGTTCTGGCCAATCTGCGAACGGTCGAGGAGCACCTGGCCGAGCCGTTGACCCTCGCAGACTCGATCGCCGAACTCGAGGCGACGATCGCCGTCTACGAGCAGACGGACGTGGGGGCCTGACGATGCCTGAGTGTTCGAACTGTGGCAGTCACGTTACAGAACAGTATAAGCGTGTGTTTGCAGACAACACTGGAACGCTTCATGCTTGTCCGAACTGTCGAACCCAGCAGGCGAGATTGGCAGGAGCTGGGGCGGGGTTAACAGTGAAGGTGAATCATGGCAACTAGACAAGTCGAATACGAGTGGTCGAAAACGCCGCCAGCATCGCACTGATCGAAGCGATCGCGAGGCTCGAGAACTGCCCATCGACCGAGCTGGGACCAACCCTCGGGATCGTCCTCTCCGACACGCTTGATTCCGAAACGCTCGATCGACTCGTCACGACTGGCGAGCCGGTGTCGGTCGCATTCTCAATCGGTGAGTACGACGTCACACTCACCGAGAAGGAACTGCTCGTTCGGACAACCTGAGAGACGATCACTCGGTCCGCAGCGAGTTCGTATGAACGATGTGTTCTCGAATTCGATTGTACTGGACTCTGGGTAGCCCCTGTATCTTCGACGTGATCAGGCCAAGTGTTGTTCCACCCCTGGAGGGGTGGAGGGTATCAGAGATGTCTCACGCAAACGAGACGGCAGCAGCACAGCCACCGACTATTCAGTGCATCGAGACGGGAATCGCGACGATCGTCGACAACGGAGGTGAGCAGTGATGCCGCTCGTCGAGATCGAAGAGCGGTATACTGGCGCGTTCGACGTTGTGGAGTGTCCGGTTTGTGGCTCCGACAAGTGGGTACATCTCGTGTTCCAGGGGGTGTTTTGCACGACGTGCAACACCCGATGCACGCTTCGAGAACCTGCAGGTGATCAGGGGTTCATCGCCGAGTTCGACAGCTCATACTCCTGGTCGGTCGATGGGGCTGATCCAATTCCCGACACCGACGAGTACGGGCCACGTGCGTCGGGAAAGTGGCTCGGAACAGAGGCACATGGATACGACCGGTACTGGTTTTCGGCGTATGCAGACCACGTTCACGACGACTGTGAGTGGGAGCCAGCGTGGGATCGAGAGCCAGAGGACGAGCAGAGTTACTCCACGGACGAGGGATGATCTGAATCCGTGGGGTGACTCCACCAGCCCAGCCAGTCCGTACGAACACATCGCACGTGGTGTTGTTCTACCCTCGTAGAGGGGTGGAGGAAGCGCGAACAAGCAATACGCGCTCTCCAGACTGATCACCATGCCATTCCTAGACGTATACGAGCACGCGTTCGACGAAGACGTCCCTCTCCCTCGACAGACTCGAGTCGAGGACGGGGACAGCGAGGAACAGACACCATCCCAAGACGGCCCCAGTGCGGGCATCAACGACGAGGAGGGACGGTCCCTACCATGACTGAACTCCGGATCGCTACTGATCTCCTCATGAGAGTTCACGCCGAGGGGACGATCACCGCCCAGTTTGCAGCCAGTATCGGGTGCAGAGCCGAGCCAGACGTCCAGACCCTCAGCCCTCCGAGAGGCCACTGTGGTTTTCTCGGCACCTACGATAGTGCGCCAGGACTGTCGCTCGATCTTCACCACGGCGATATTGCTGAGACCGCCGACGCGTCAAGCCGCCGTGACGCGCTCACCACCCTCGAGGAGTTCACTGCTGAGGTCTGGCACAATCGACATCAAGTGAGGTCGGGGTGAGCGAACGGTGGTACGCTCCCACTGCGCTGAGTGTGGATACGAGGGATCGAGAGACGGCCCGCTGTCCCAGCGTGGGTCGGACGTCGTTCCGATCTACGAGTGTACGAACTGTGGGGACGTCGCTGCACTCGGTTGCTCGTGTGACGATCCGGCACGCCATCGACCTCCCACCGCCCCGTGACCTCCTGTTCAGTAGTGTTGATTCTCCCTCAGAGAGGGATAGAGGGGCAACGCGACTGGACGTGTCTGTTGGGCGCGATCACCGAAGATGGTGATCGCTTTTTCGCTCGATTCGAAGAGTACGTCACCGCCGCCCACGCGAAACATTTCCTTCTTTCGCTATGCCAAGAGTTCGAAGATGATTTGATCGTTGTGTTAGATGCAGCGCCGTACTTTCAGGCGTCGGCCGTCACGGGCCGCCAGGTCCGTTACGACTTTGCCTTCGTCACGTTACCGGCGTACTCTCCCGAACTCAATCCGGTCGAAGAGTGCTAGAGACAGCTGCAATCAGCACTAAGCAACCGGTTTTTTGTCTCACTTTCTGAGCTGACAACCGCGGTCGATACCGTTCTTGATCAGCTCTCTATCCCTAACGTGAACAATCATTTCTAACATCTACTATAGCCGCACATTCGTAACCAGGAGTGCAATGACTTTCAACGACTACTATAGTTCAGCACCTCTACCATTTATTATACAATTTGATATGTATCGTTGGTGAGTGTTATAGTAGTGCCAAAGTTGAGCAAGTCAAACTTTGACGTTCACCCGACTGGCGACCCACGAATTGTGGAAGCGCCCGGCCCGCACCTTCAGCGGGTATACTACTTCCCAATCGGGTTTCGGTTAACATAGTCGACCTACCTCTTCAACGCCAACCAGTGGATAGAAGTTAGATAGCCGTAGCCGTCGGCGAGAAACACGATCTCTATGAAACGGCTTTTCTCGACGACTAGTTGGTGCAAGAATGTGGCGCTGGGATCGGCATTTCGCGGTTTAACATTCCGACATCAAGACCCTCGCATACGATTGACTGAGCAGGTTTATGGACACCATTCCAGACTAATTCCACGACCTGTTGGTTCCTCAAACTGGCCAAATTAGACACTGTCCTGAATCGGGCTTGTAGCCTTCAGAAAATAACCATAATCGCCTCCTATCTGTAGTCAAAGTACTCGGGCTATAGTTCTGAATGCTCACAATACCATCTGTAATAATGATTATTAAATATCTGATAAGAACTCTTCTACTTGATAACAGAAACTAATCTCTGGCCTAGATGAAAACACTTTTCCAAAAATTTGGTTATAATTGAATCATCCAAATAACAAGCTATGACACTCCAATTATTGCATTAAAATACAACATTTTGATGGGCTCTATTACAAACATATGCCTGTAAATCATCTCAAGCTGACTTTTAATCACTTTTACAATGTTACTACGCAAAGCTACTATCCCTCCAATTGTAGTTCTAAATGTCGTGCCGTAAAGATTGTCGTGCATTCGGAAATTACGAATACTGAATCTGCAGCTCGAGTTCGTTTGCTGTCCCTATGACTATATCTGGTAGCTGTTCTTCATAAAATTCTCCTTTGAACCGATGAGCTGGCCCAGATACACTCAGAGCGCCGATAACTCCCTTATTCGGCGAGCAGATGGGTGCACCAACAGCACGGATCCCCTTCACTTGCTCTTCATGGTTGAAGGAAACACCATTCCTGTCGCGAATGGTCGCTAATTCGCTTTTCAACTCCTTGCGCTCTGTAATAGTGTTGTCAGTACGTCGCTCTAATCCATAGCGATCGACTATCTTGTCCACTTGTTCGTCTGGAAGATATGCCAAAATCGCTTTACCCGCAGCGGCTTGATGAAGCGGAAACCTCCGCCCTTCACGTGAGTATGTTTCGATAGCGTGTTTCCCTGAAAATGTATATACATATACTCCTTGCCCGTGCTCCTCTACTGTAAAGTGAGCTCGACCGCCTGTTTCTTCAGCCAATTGATTAGCTTTTGATTCCGCTAATGAGAAATAATCGTTCTTCTGTACATGTTCACCTAGCTCAAGGAATTTCAAACCCAAACGATATTCGTCGCCCTCTTTGATTACAAATTGACGTTGCTCGAGTGTTGTGAGATGACTATGAGCAGTGCTCGGTGCAATCCCAACTTCGTCTGCGACTTCGGTTACCCTACCTCCATCAAGCTGTTTGAGTTTTTCAATAATTTCGAGTGAAGTCTCGGTTGTTGCGAGCAGCCGTTTGTTTTCGTCCATACCGTGTTATTAGCCCCTATTGTTATAAAGTTCCCCTCTGCCGAATGGAGATTCGTGATCTCGTATTAGCATAGAAAATTCCAAATTTAAACTCATTAGTTGCACCTCAATTTACGCAAATTACACCAAACTGGAGTGGAATATTACCGCGATAAGCTATGGGCGTTGGTTACAACCCACAAATAGCACCTCTTGTGCCTGTTACTCACAATCAAGATATTACACGAATAGTCTACTATTATTTACTGTATGTCATTCACTGAGATTCGCATTTTCGGAATTATATATGGGGGCGGCTATGCAGCCCAGTTCCACTCACTCTGAATTTTCCACTGCTATTTGGTTACCACTTTAACACCAATAACTTCAATTGAATTAGCTAGTAGAGCACTGTGCTATTCTCAAATCATGCTCTAGGGGGCCGAATTTGTATCGCTACCGATCAAATCGAATCAACTATTGGAAATGACGACCATGGTGTCTCTAAGGCAGGAACTCACATTCGCGAGAGCCGAATTATAGTCTTAGAATCTTATTCGTCATCAACGATGACTTCTTGATCCTCTAGCTGTCCAATCTTCTCTGGTGGATACTCGAGTTCGGTGAGTATCTCTTCGTTATGTTGACCTAGAGTCGGCGCTGGTCGCCGGATCTCTACATTGGACTCTGAGAACCGAAGCGGGCTGTTTGTCAACGTAATACTTCCATATCGTGGGTGATCAACTTCTGTAAATACGTCTCGAGCTTTGACCTGGTCTAGGTTCGTCGCTTCAGCGATTGAATTATGCCTGGCAGCAGGGATTCCATGATTGTTGAGCGTTTCAACTACATCATCAACTTCTCGTTCATGCAGCCAGTCTTCGAACAGTGCTGTTAGTTTTTCGGCATCAGCCATACGGCCACTATCAGACTGGTACTTGTCCTTCTCAAGGAGTTCTGGCCGGTCAAGTAGTTCACAATATCCTTTCCAAACGCGATCGGAGTATAAAAGGAGGGCCACGCACACCCAACCGTCTGCGGCTCGTGCTGCGCCATAGAGCATGTCCGGCTCGAAAAATCCGTTGCGTCCCCCTCGCTCGAGTTTCTCACCGAGATTTGTATAATATTCAAACGCCCCATCCATATTGTGCATCATCGACTCAAGAAGAGAAATGTCGATCTTTTGTCCACCGTTTCCACGATCACGATGCCGGAGTGCAGCGAGTGTACTGATAGCTGCATTGTACCCAGCATAGAAATCTGCCAGTGAGGATTGTGACCGAATTGGTGGATCGCCGTCGTATCCGAGGAGACTAGAGAACCCAGATAAGTGTTGGATGATTGTATCCATTGCAGGTTTCCTCGCATCGGGACCATCTTCACCATACCCGGTGACATGAACGTAGATGAGATCTTCGTTGATTTCTGTCAGCGCTTCGTAATCCGCACGGAGCTTAGCTGCAACACCGGGCGGCCAGTTTTGTATGACGATATCTGCTTTCTCAACTAACTCGTGGAATAATTTAATTCCCTCGTCCGACTTCAGGTCAAGCCCAAGTGCCCGCTTGTTCCGATTATACAACTCAAACGGTGGGTTGAAGCCTTTCCCGTTTAATTCTCGTCGATCGACTCGATATACGTCCCCACTGGGTCGCTCGATTTTTACGACGTCAGCTCCGAGATCTGCAAGGAACATTGCACAGAACGGACCAGCGACAGCTTGACTCAGGTCGACAACCCGTACATCTGAAAGTGGCATTAACTACGGTATTATCTTCGCTGCTTAATAATATTGCTCCTAGAGCGGTATCTCCTTGCAGTGCAGTCTATGAAAACCTTAGAATTCCTGCTGGTGTTCGCAAAGGCAAACGCTACGGATTCACAACCGTCAATCTTCCTTTTTGTTTGGGAAACAGTTTTAATTGAACCGAAGAGATGGAGAAGTGCATGTACGTCACCGTTATTGGAGCTGGAACAATGGGACACGGCATCGCACAAGTAAGCGCAATGGCTGAGCACGACGTTGTACTGTACGATATTGACGACGAGATTGTTGGTGATGGTCTCGATGCAATTAAGTCGAACCTCGATAAGGGCGTGAAAAAGGGAAAAGTAGATGAAACATCAGTTGATGAAACCCTCGAACGCATTGAGGGAAGCACTGATTTCCAAATTGCTTGTGAGCATGCCGATCTCGTTATCGAAGCTGTCCCTGAGAATATAGAGCTGAAAAAGAGTGTATTCGATGATGTTGAAGCAGCAGTTTGTGATGATACGTTAATCGCTACTAACACATCATCGCTCTCGGTGACGGAGCTAATAAACGACCTCACATGCCCATCTCGAGCGATTGGAATTCACTTCTTCAATCCAGTTCACATCATGCCACTTGTTGAGGTGGTCGTCGCGGCACAAACAAGTGAGGAGACTCAAACCCAAGCAGAGCTTTTCGTTCAAGATCTCGGTAAAAAGCCCGTCACCGTCAATGATTTTCCGGGCTTTGCTTCCTCGAGGCTTGGTGTTACTCTAGGCGTAGAGGCTATTCGTATGGTTGAACAGGGTGTTGCTGACGCTGAGGCAATTGACAGCGTAATGGAGGTGGGATATAATCATCCAATGGGACCGCTCAAGCTAACAGACATTGTAGGTCTTGATGTTCGACTTGATATCCTGGAGTACCTCCATGAAGAACTTGGAGAACGATTTCGACCCCCTCAGTTACTCAAGCGGAAGGTGCGGGCCGGTAACCTTGGCAAGAAAACGGGGAATGGATTTTATGAATGGGCAGATGGAAAAGCGGTCGGTGTAACTAACACCTCATAAATCACGGGCCTTCTCAAACAACTTTCCTGGTCCAATACCCCTGGAATCTATTCTCATTTGACGGAGTGCATCCCACAATGTTGCCTGGTTGGAAGTTACCACGGGTGTTCCGAAGTCTTCTTCTAGTTGATCGATAACCGAAAACGTTCGATAGTTCGTACACGAAATGAATACCGCATCAACATCCCATTCAGCAGCCTCAGCGGCGTGCAGATACGCCTCGTTTTGAGATAAAGCACCGATTTCGAGGTTTTGGTCTAGTCCGCGGCCGTCAATATTTTCGACTTCAACACTGCCGGCTTCGAGGAACTCCCGTTCTAACTCATTGAGCTCTTGAATGTAGGGTGTGACCACCGAAATTCGGTTCGCACCGAGCGCAGCAAGGGCACGCTCGACGGACAAAGCCGTTACAACGGCAGGCGCATCTGCGCTTTTAGATAGAGTCTTCTCTAATTCGAGGGCATATCCGCGACCGTTTACGAGACTTCCCGTTGTACAGCCGTATGCGAGTACGTCAACGTTGGCATGGCTAAGTTTCTCTGCCTCTCTGGATGCGGTCTCGGACATTTTGCTCAACTCTTCAGCTCCGACACGATCAAGAGGGAGTCGAGCTGTATACAATTCGACCCCCTTTGGAAGCGTCTCACGGAATTCCGGTTCATTTGTTGTGTTTGAGGACGGTACGAGTAATCCGAATCGTGCACGCCAGCCGTACATTTGTCTACCTCGTTTCCTGGGTGGAATCGGTCGCGATATTTATCTGTCGGCGGTTCTGAATATCTCCCCTCTTTGTCTTCCCGACTATCTTTCGTATAACACAATCGATTGTCATACGTTATCCCATAACTCATACCCACTAATTTGTTATGATACGCCTCTCTTTGGAAACCAGTTAGACTGTACATCAGCAGTGATTCAGGACAATCGGAAATGAGGACTCACACAGTCACATTAGGTGCCAATAGAGTCCTGTCTAGTTGACATCCATAATGATGAAGTAAGGTCAGTGTGAACGCACCACTGCATGAACGTACCGAATATCACTCCCCACTTTCTTGACCGAGCAGTAGAGTACTACGGTGATGTTGTTGGGGTGATTGCCGACGATGGGACAGAATTCACATACGATGAGTTTGGTCATCGAGTAAATCGCCTCTCTAACGCGTTGCTCGATCTTGGCCTTGAAGAGGGAAATCATGTCGCAATCGTCAGCCAAAACACTCACTGGTGTTTGGAAACGCTATACGCCGTCCAGCAGCTAGGGATGGTCTTTGTGCCGTTAAATTATCGACTCATCGAGAGTGACTACCAGTATCTCCTTTCAGACTCGGAAGCGGATGCGGTTCTCGTTGACTACGAATTCGCAGAAAAAGTTGATCCAGTTCGTGATGACGTCCCCGCTGATCAATTCATTTGTTACAAGGCCGAGCGTGCAAAAGGCTCTTGGACTGATTATGACGAGCTCATTGAAGGAGCGTCTAAATCGCAACCTGATCGGCCAGACATTCAGGAAGACGATGAAGCTACGATCAACTATACGAGTGGAACGACTGGTCCACCGAAAGGGGTTGTTCGAACACATCGAACTAATTTCTCGAACGCTATAACTCACGCATTGAACGTCCAACTCAAAGATGATACCGTGTACCTTTGGACACTCCCAATGTTTCACGTGGAGGGGTGGAGCAATATGTATACTATTACGGGTGTCGGTGGAACGCACGTTTGCTTCCGAGATTTTTCTGCCGAAGCGGCCTTCGAGCGAATTCGCGAGTATAATGTGTCATACTTATCGGGTGCACCGACAGTGCTTAACCGCCTTCTTGAGTATAACGAGGAGACTGATGACCTTGTTACAGCGGGTGAGAATTCTGTTACGATATCAACGGCTGCTGCGTCACCACCGCGAGCGACGATCGAAGCTATCGAAGATGATCTCGGATGGGACCTCTATCACTTTTATGGACATACTGAGTCTGGTCCTTACACTACAAGTTACTCGCCACGGCGTATAGACTCAAAGGGACGAGTCGCTGTGAAGACTAAACAGGGGATCCCGTCGATTGGGAACGAAATGCGAGTAGTTGATAAACAGGGGAACGACGTCCCCCGAGATGACGAAACGATGGGAGAGATCGTACTCAAAGGAAATCTTGTTTTCGATCGGTATTGGAACAAACCACAGAAAACCGAGGAGGCCTTCTCCGACCGAGTCGATGGGTGGTTCCATTCCGGTGACCTCGGAACGATCGATGAAAACGGCTTTGTTACTATCAAAGACCGGAAAAAGGACGTAATCATCTCTGGTGGCGAGAATATATCTACGCTCGAGGTCGAAGATGCGATCTATGATATTCCAGATGTAGTGAGAGCGACCGTTATCCCCGTGCCGCACGATGAATGGGGAGAAACACCAAAAGCACTAATCATCACCCGGAATGACTCTAAACTCACAGAATCGGATGTAATCACTCATTGTAAGGATAAGCTGGCAAGCTTCAAAGCACCGACGAGTGTTGAATTCGTCAACGACCTTCCTGAAACATCTACAGGGAAAATCAAGAAACACGAACTACGTGAAAAGTACTGGGAGGACGAAGACCAGGCCATTGGGAGTGGATAGCGGTTACCGGAGTACTGAACAGAGATCCGTATCCTGTAATAGTAGTTTTTCGTGAGCATTGCGTCACAGAGACGCATAACTTACTTACTGACTGTTGGCATCATCATTACTATGAATGGAACTCCTCGTGGGCTATTGCTCCCAGACACAGAAACAAGAGACTCAATTGAGTATGGGGTACTCGCTGAAGACCTGGGATACGATTCTGCGTGGATGGTTGAGTTATGGGAGAACAACGCATTTGTAGAATTGGGGATACTTGCAGACCGCACTACTGATATTAACCTCGGCACTGCCATCGTCAATGTATTTTCACGGTCTCCAGGGGTACTCGCGATGGGGGCTGCATCGCTTCAGCGCTATTCAGATGGGCGCTTTTTCCTTGGAACAGGTGTTAGCACACCAAAAGTCATTGAGGACCTCCACGGCATAAAGTTTGAGAGACCGGTTCGACGAGCCCATGAAACGATTGAGGTTGTAGATGCGTATCTCGATGGTGACGGGTCGCCTGTACTCTATGAAAACGAGTTACTCGAGGTCGCCGACTTTCCCTCACTCAATATTAGCGTCCCAATCTTCCACGCAGCGCTTGGCTCTGCGAATCGACGTGTAGTCGGCCGATTAGCGGATGGCTGGATACCGCACAACGTTCCCTTCTCATATCTTACTGAATCCTTCGCGACTATTGCTGAGGCAGCTCGAGAGAGAGGACGTGACCCTGATGAAATCACTGTTTCCCCGTACGTTCCTGTAGCAGTTGCAGATGACGTCTCAGTTGCTGAAGAGGCCGTACGCCGGCATCTCGCATATAATATTGGTAACGCAAAGGGATACGAAAATGCGGTTGCGCTGTCTTTCCCGGAAGAAGCTCAGGTAGTTGCCGATTTCTGGCGAAAGGGGGACCGGTCGAGCGCTACTGCAGCAGTCACCGACGAAATGATCGTAGATCTCGGTATTGTGGGGACACCGGATACTGCGCCCGAGAAACTTGAAACCCTCTTAGATGCGCGGGATATAATCGATTTCCCGATCCTCGCGATCCCACGACAGTGTGATGAAGAGCTGACGTTGCAGACAATTGAAGCTATGGCACCGTAATTGTCGAACCCGTACTATGGATTCACCTTTGCCCCTAATACTGATTGAAATAGTTGGCTGGGGTATCCAAAACCATGAGGTGTAGTGGACACGTTCCACAAATTGGTAAGATCACCGTTGAATTGGGTCCATGTCAAGCTTTTCTGCAACGTCTTCGCGAAGTTTGTATTTCTGTATTTTTCCACTGGCAGTCATAGAGAACTTCTCAACGATCTCGAGTCTCTCGGGAAGCTTTTGGACAGCGATATTTTTATCCTTCAGGTGGTCGATTAGTTGATCGAACGTCGGAGGCAGATCCGAATCCACGGGAAGGACATACATACACGCACGCTCCTGTAACCGTTCGTCTGGCATTGCGACTATTGCGACGTTTTCTACTGCGGGATGTTCATGTAGATACTCCTCGATTTGACGGACTGGAATGTTTTCTCCACCTCGGATAATGAGATCTTTGATCCGACCTTTGATCTCAATGTAGCCATCCTCGTCAACAACTGCTTTGTCTCCAGTTTTGAACCAGTTGTCTTCGGTGAAGGCCCCCCGTGTTTGTTTTTCCTCATCAAAATACCCCACAAATAGGAACGGACCTTTTACTTGTAGTTCTCCATCTGTGTCCTCGTCCGCTTGAGCGTACTCTGGTTGCTTCACTCGAACCTGCATTCCCCCGTATGGTTTTCCATCGGTTGTGAGTATTTTTTCGTCGGGGTCCATTGGGCTGTTCACCGTCGGAAGCGTGTTCTCCGTTTGTCCCCACCCACGACAGACAGTGAGGTTTTCGAACGTTTCGTGAGCTAACTCGATTATCTCACGTGGCACCGGAGCTCCAGCGGTCATGATCGTAGTCAGGCTCGCGGTATCGTAGTTAGTTATGTTCTCCGCTTTTGCTAGATCACTCACAAACGGAGTTGCTCCGCCCATAAAGGTGCAGTTCTCCTCTGCAATACGCTTAATTGCTTGTTCTGGATTCCATCTCTCCAGGAATACACACTTCGTCCCGAGTATCAGTGATAGCCGATATCCATGTTGTATTCCCATCATATGCCCGATCGGGGATGGTGTGAAGATCACATCGTTGTCAGTCAGCCCAAGACGGTCAATTTCTCCTGTCACAGCGGACAAAAGTGTGTTCTCAGTGTGGAGCACTCCTTTCGGATTTCCGGTTGTTCCTGAGGTGAATTGAATGAGCGAAACATCGTCAGGTTCCACCTCAGTCGATTGAGGTTGTGATTCTTCAGTCGCAGCTTCCCAGTCTGTCTTGATTAACTGTTGCAGCGAAATTGATGTGCCCAGTTTTTCTGATTCGCTCTCCTCAATCACTACGATCTTCTCAAGCTCAGACAATTCCTCTTTTAACCCTGCCGCCATCGATCCATAGTCGAAGCCGTGATACGTTTTCGGTGCAAAATATGCTTTCGCATCGATCTTGTCGAGTATATACTCGAGTTCGTTTTCTCGATAACTACTCACGATCGGGTTAGTGACTGCCCCGATAAAAATGGCAGCAAGGTTGAGGATGGCACCTTCATTTCGATTCGGAATCTGATGTGCGATAACATCACCCGCGGTAATTCCGTGCACGGAGAGACCATGGGCGACGTTTTGCACGGCCTGGAATAGGTCTCTATAGGAGTACGTGCCGTATTTATCGACCAGTGCGATTTGATCCGGACGTTGCTCAGCGTGTTTTCGCAAATAATCGATAATCGTTTTATCTGGCCACCACCCTGCCTTAGTGAACTTCGCATGTTTTTCTTCTGTCCATAGGTATCGTTCCATGGGTATAGTTCACATAGCTTCGTCTTCCCTATAATTGTTCTCACTGACTCATACTAGGTGCGAAAATAGCGTTAACATCATGTACCATATCCATCGTTACTAACTTCGGCATCCGGTACACTCTGTTGTCTAATAGTAATATACATTAGGCTGCGTTCTATTTTTTGTGTATGAAATTCGGAGTCCGTCCGATGCAGGGAGGGAACTGCTATCAAGATTCGCTCACTCAGGTGCGGCGAGCTGAGGAAGTTGGGTTTGACTCAATTTGGTTAACAGAACATCACGGTTGGGACATGTCGTGGCCCTCTCCTCAAATGGCACTCGCTGGATATGCCTCTGTCACGGAACGGGTCGAACTCGGAACAGGTATCGTTCTTTTACCCCTGGCCAATCCTGTGAGGTTAGCAGGTGAATTCGCACTTCTCGATGAGATGAGCAATGGTCGATCAATCCTCGGTGTGGGACTTGGATACCAGGAACGGGAGTTCGAGGCGCTGGACGTTCCGATGGACGAACGCGTCACTCGGTTTGTAGACTATATTCGAATCGTGAAACAACTCTGGGGAGAAGGTGATGTCGACTTCAATGGCAAAAGCTACGAACTATCTGACTTTGAAATCTCGCCAAACCCAATCCAAGCAGGTGGTCCTCCAATTTGGTGTGGAGGTGGTGCCGATGCCGCATTACGACGTGCAGCCCGATTTGGCGATGAATGGATGCCCAGTTGGCCGGAATCGACCGCCCTCATTTTGGACCGCAAAGAGCGATACCACGGGTACGTCGATGAGTATGGAGAGGATCCTACGGATCGTATCAATCCGGTAATTCGAGTTGTGTTCGTTGCTGAGACTCGAGAAGTCGCAGTTGAGAGGGCCAGAAAGTCAATACAGCCAGTGGTCGATCGGTATCTGGAACAGGGGCTTGATTTAGGAATTTCAGAAGGGGAGCTCAATGACGTTACTGATTTGATTGGACGTGGAATTATGGCCGGGAATCCCGATGATGTAGTCTCACAGCTCTCAGAGTTCATCAACAAGTACGAAACTGACCACCTTATTATGAAAATCCATGGTCCAGGAATGAGTCACGAGGAAACTCTTCATTCAATTGATCTCCTCGGTGATGAGGTCCTTCCTCGACTATAGATCTCCTCGGAACAGTAGAAGACCTATTGATGTGCGACTGGATGTGGATTGTGTGTTATCGTTTCTACACTCTCACTTTATCTTATGCTACTATCCCTGGTTTTCCTCTAATTAACGAACCCTGCTTAGCATCCGATCGACTTTGATCACCAAGAAACAGGAGTAAGCAGTGATGGGTTGTAGAGGGATCGCTTTATATCCAAGAAGTGGCTATTCATTCGTATGGCGATAGACCTTAGCGGAGAGTACGAAGCTGTAAGGCAAACGGCTCGAGACGTCGCCCAAAACGAGTTACAGCCATTAGTTGACGAGTGGGAACAACGCGGCGAGTTTCCTAAGGAGGCCATTAGGACATTAGCGGAGTACGATTTGCGAGGGGCTCAGGTTCCGATTGAGTACGACGGCGGAGGGATGGATATGTTGAGCCACGCAATCGTGATGGAGGAAGTCTCGAAAATATGGCCGTCGGCGGGGATGAAACTCGATGAGGGGCTGCTTCGCTTCATTCGGCTGTTTGGAACCGAGGAACAAAAAGAAAAATGGCTACCGGGTCTCAGCTCAGGTGAATTGCTTGATGCTATCGCGCTTTCGGAACCCGATCACGGTTCAGACCTAGCTGGTATCACATCCACCGCAGAACGTGTCGAAAATGGATATGTGCTAAATGGGAACAAAATGTGGGTTACCGGAGGGGGCGCTGCCGATCTAATCGCGGTAGCTGTTAAGACGAACCCTGGAGAACGGCATCGTGGAATCAGTATTTTTCTTGTTCCAACCGATTCTGATGGGGTGGACGTTCAGGAGCCTGAGGATTTGATGGGGTATCATGCATCGAATACTCATGAAGTACTCCTTAACGATGTGTTTGTATCTGAAGAAAACCTGTTGGGGAAAGAGAACAAAGGATTCTATCATACAATGGAGATGCTTGGTGAGAATCGAATCGCAGTCGCGGCCCGAGGGTTGGGCGTTGCAGCTGGCGCATACGAGGAATCCATCTCTTATGCTTCGAACAGATCTCAATTCGATCAACCGATCAAGCAGTTCCAAGCAATTCGTCACAAGATCGCGAACATGGCCATTAAGGTGGAGAATTGTCGACACCTTGTTTATAATGCCGCCAAACGGTGTGACAGTGGAGAGGAGTTCGAAACTGAGGCGGCAATGGCGAAGCTCTATACCTCAGAATCCGCCCAGGAAGTCGCCAGTCAGGCAGTACAGGTTCACGGAGGGTATGGATACACTCGCGACTTCCCTGTTGAGATGCATTACCGTGATGCGAAGGGACTAGAAATCTACGAAGGGACGAGCGAGATTCAACGGAATATCATCTCTGATAGAATACTAGACTGACCCTTTCGGTTCGTACTGCTACCGACGGTCGTCAGTCTGTTTTTGTCACACCGTCATCGAACAGTTCGGTTAATTTACTGTCGTTATATACTTCTGTTAGAATTGTTCTCGAGTGTTCGCCTAATCCCGGATAAGTTTCGTGCGGCGCGCTATCGTATCCGTGTGGGCGAACTGGTGTACTGACCGCTGGAATCTGCCCGTGTTTAGTGTTCATCGATGTTTTCATCCCACGGTGTTGTACCTGTGGATCTTCCCATATTTCCTCCAAATCGTTCACAGGCGCGATTGGGACTCTCGTTGGATCGACGTGCTCTAGCCATTCACTACGCGTCCGTTTCTTAAACGCCGCGGCGACTGCCTCTCTGACTTCTTGGTTGCGCTCCCCAACGGGGTTATGGTCCTCTGGATTTGCATACTCCTCAAGATCCAGCACTTCACATGTGGCTTCCCAGAATTTGTACTCAAGTCCACCGAGCGCGATGTACTTGCCGTCTGCCGTCTCGTAGACACTATATGATGGATACTTACCCGCCGGTTGGGTTCCACCGCGGTCTGGTACGGAAGCGCCCTCGTCGAAGACGTATGGTGCGTAAAGGGAGAGCCAGGAGACAATTACATCCGTCATTGCGAGATCAAAGTAGCTCCCGACGCCAGTGGTTTTCGATTGTACAAGACCAACCATGACTGCGAGCGCTGTCGCCATCCCGCCTGCGAAATCAGCAACCGGTACACCCGGAATAACGGGCTTTTCATTAGGAGTACCCGTCATCCCGAGCAAGCCGCCGATACCGATATAATTGATGTCGTGGCCTGGCCATTGTTCGTACGGCCCGCTTTGTCCGTAGCCCGATAGTGAGCAGTATACAACGGCCTCATTCCGTTCACTGACTGTCTCATAGTCGATTCCAAGTCGCTCTACAACGCCTGGCCGAAATCCTTCGACGACGACATCCGCTGTTTCAACGAGTCGTAAAAAAGCTTCCTTCCCACGTTCGTCTTTCAAATTGAGCGCGACACTCTTCTTATTTCGATTAAGCATGGCAAATATTCTACTTGTCCCATCGTTGAGCTGGGGTTCCATTTCGCGATAGTAGTCTCCTACGGTTGGTTCTTCTATCTTGATAACTTCCGCTCCAAGATCCCCGAGCATTTGCGTTGCATATGGTCCTGGGAGAAGTCGTGTTAGATCCAGCACGCGTGTCTCTGCTAATGGCTTATCGTGCATCAGATACTGATTAGCGAGTCCTTCTATTTAGTCTTCACCCGAAACACACCAGGACAAGGGCTTTATTTAACGGAAAACCCTCCATCGATGACAAGGGTCTCACCAGTGATGAATTCGGCTGCTGGAGAGCAAAGAAATAGGGCTGATCCAGCGATTTCATCTAATTCTGCATAACGCGATAACGGCGTTCGCTTATGAATCGCTGCACTGACTTCTTCGTTATCGAGTACTTCCTCATTTTGTCGGGTTTTCACATATCCTGGTGCAATTGCATTCACTCGAATCCCTCTTTCTGCGAACTCGAGAGCAAGTGTTTCAGTTAGCCCCTTGACTCCATATTTGCTTGAGTTGTATGCGGATAGTTCACGAACAGCCCTCTCTCCGTTCATCGAGCTCACATTGAGGATAATTCGAGGGGCATTAGCCATATAATCAGGGATTAGTTGTGATGCAAGGAATACACCGTATACGTTGGTATCGAAAATCAGCCCCCATTCGTCATCGGTTATCTCTTCAACGGGCTTTGCTTCTTGAACGACACCTGCGCTGTTGACAAGAATGTTGATCTCGCCTATATTTTCAACAGTACTCTCGAACAATGATCGAACAGCGTCTCGGTCCGTCACGTCAGTTGGACAGACTAGATTACAGTCGACTGCATCTGCTGCGTCTTCTACGCTCGATTTAGTTCGACTCGTTGGCACGACATCCGCACCGGCGGCGGACAAAGCCTCAGAAATCGCTCGCCCAATTCCGGTCGTGCCCCCGATAACAACGGCCACCTGCCCGTCAAGATCAGCGTCGATTCCAATGTTACTCATAGGACATCACACCGTAAAGCGATGAGCGGCCTCGGTGATTACTTTTGCTGTTGTGGTAAACCCTAACCATGCCCTCTTCTAATCAGACTATCTATGAAAATTTTTCTGTTAATGTTGGAGAATAAACAAGTTCTGCACACATATTATGTGTCATCAAGCCCTGATTTCCTAATCTATTTATCAATCCTTCCCGAATCACAAATCGTATGCGAGGCATTAGCAATAACGTTGCGTTAGTCACCGGTTCAGGACGTGGCATCGGACGAGCTATCGCGACTAGGTTAGCAGAAGAAGGAGCTACCGTTGCCATCAACGACATCGAAGCCGAGAGAGCAGAAACGACAGCTGAAGAACTCCGCGCCGTGGGTCATGACGCGTTCGCTGCTCCAGCGGACGTAACGGACTTAACCGACGTTCAGTCGACTGTTGATGACATTCTCGAACAGGAAGGGCAGATTGATATCCTTGTCAATAATGCTGGTTGGGATCGTGTCGAATTATTCAAGGACAATGATCCTGAGGTCTGGAACCGAATTATCGATATCAATTATCGCGGCCAAGTCAACTGTGCGCGTGCCGTCATGGATAACATGATGGAGCGTGAGACCGGAAAAATCATCGCGATTTCATCGGATGCCGGACGAGTCGGTAGTACGGGTGAAGCTGTCTACGCAGGGACGAAAGCTGGTGCTATTGGCTTTACAAAGACCCTTGCCCGCGAGCTCGCACGGTTCGACGTGCAGTGCAACGTCATTTCTCCTGGTCCAACAGAGACACCGTTGCTCGAGGAGATGCAAGAGGAAACTGAGATCGCGAGGAAAATTCATGATGGCATGGAAAATCACATTCCATTGGGTCGGAAAGCAAAACCTGAAGACATTGCGTCGGGCGTCGCTTTCTTCGCTAGCTCGGATGCCGATTACGTGACCGGTCAGGTTCTGAGTGTGAGCGGTGGATTGACGATGTGTTGACCGAATCATTTCCGAATCTTTCTCTCCCATGTTTGTTCCAGGTCGATCCTCTTCTGACAGCGCATTATTGACTATTGACTCGACCCAAATTTTTGGGTACCCGACCGTAAATAGATACCTCCCCTAACTTCAAACATATAAAGATTTATACCGGTAACCCGCGACCGGCTAGTCATGTCCGACGATACGTACGATAAGGTGTCAGTAGAGTACTCTGAGGATCACAGTATTTGCTACATTCGGATAGATAATATGGCGGAAAACAACGTCCTCAACCACGAAGTCATTCTCGAAATCAACGACGCTCTCCGGAGCGCTGACCGTGATGAGAATGTTGACGGAATCATCCTAGGGAGTATCGGGGATATTTTCTGCTCAGGTGCTGATCTCTCCGATATTAAAGGCAAAAGTCTCGAGTCTGGAACCCGCTGGCTAAACGCCTACTACGATAACTTAGAAGTGCTAAAAGACACCGGCAAACCTACGGTGGCAGCAGTTACTGGGCCCTGTGTTGCGGGTGGACAAGAACTCATCATGGGGTGTGACCTAATCGTTGCTGGTCAATCCTCGAAATTCGGACAACCAGAAGTAAAGGTTGGTTCGACCGCCGGCAGTGGGGGTCTCCAGATGCTTCCGCTAATGATCGGCGAACGTAGAGCACGAGAAATCCTCCTGACTGGACGCCTCATCGACGCTGAGGAGGCGTATGAAATCGGCCTAATTAACCGTCTCGTGGATGACGATGACGTTGAAGACGAAGCGACCGAATTGCTTCTCGATGTGATCGAGAACAGTAGTCCACAGGCTTACAGGGTGATGAAATCAATAATGAAGCAGTGGAGTAACGTTGCGATGTTGGGGTGGGAATCACAGCGCGAGTTGACCGCAGCTGTTTGGCGATCTCAAGAATTCACCGAACGATCTGATTCGTTTATGAACGGTGAAGAGATGGAGAAGCGATCTTTCATGGGATCACTTCCCGATCGCGAAGATTGATCGAGAACGGTTAGGTTCAACGGTTTGCACCTTATTGTTTTCCCATAACTTCAGTCGCGGCCCCCCGACTAACGATTGCAGTAGTGTAATTTAACTACGATCCATGAAGGATTCTACTCGATCTGTAGTCTCGGCAGGAAAACTAGCAAACATATCACACATCAACTCGTGACTAAGCCCCATTTCTGTAGAGTCGGTCTTACTAGCTTCGACTGCGTCTAACATATACCGCGTCGTGTGAGACGGTTTTTCAACAATCGTCGCAGCATAGTCGTCGACCGTTTCATCTAATTGATCATCTGCAGTCACTCGATCAATTAGACCCATTTCTAGGGCTGACTCTGAGTCAATATGGCGGCCGGTAAGGAGTATATCTTTTGCAGTACTTTGACCAACGACGTTAGGGAGGCGCTGTGTGCCACCCCAACCAGGAATCATCCCGAGATTGATTTCCGGGAAACCAACGGTCGCAGAGCGACTGGCGAACCGCAGATCACATGCAAGAGCCAGTTCCAGTCCTCCACCTAGTGCGTATCCGTTTATTGAAGCAAGTGTGGGTACCGGAAGATCACTTATTCGACTCATCAACTCTTGCCCGCTCCGAAGAAACCGCATTAGTTCGTCCCACTCTTTGTTTTGTAACCAACCATGCATCTCTGAGATATCGGCACCTACCGCGAACGAGCTCCCTTGTCCGGTAATTGACACCACTCGTACCGATTCATCATTCTCGAGGTCACCTAGTACACTGTTGAGTTCCTTCTGCAGTTGAGCATTAATTGGATTCGGTTTCTCCTCATTAGCTAATGTAATGTGAACGTGGCCGTCTGACTCGGTTGTCTCTATTAACGCATGTGCCATAGTATGGATTTCGGTATTGGAGAAATAAGTGTTTGGTTCGTTGGAGAAATACATTCCAAAGTCTATGATCACAGCTATCCAGCTTTATTGGCTGTAGTACCGTGAAATACAACTAACCTGATCTATTCTCCTTCTTGACTTATTCTTCTCGGACCATAAGCTGGACTGCAGTTCCCGTAATAATAGTTTCTGACTCGGTTTTGACAACTGTATCGATCTCCATGCGATCGTCACCCAAGTATTCCGATGCAGTAACGGTCGCAGTTACAGTATCTCCTGGAAACACAGGGTGTTCAAACGAAATATCTTGCGCCAAATAGATATTTTCCCCTGGTAACTCTGTCATCGCTGCGCTGATTACACCGGCGATTAGCATTCCATGCGCAAACTTCCCTCCGAAAATCGATTCTGCGGCGTACTCTGGATCTGTGTGAAATGGGTTTCTATCTCCAACCAAATCTGCATATTGGTTGATTGTTTCGTCAGTAATTTTAAGACTTGCTTGGGCGGTATCGCCGACCGAAAGACGAGGCATAGTAGTGGGTTCGCACCCAACTAATTAGTAATGTATGAATCTCTATGTACATTTTAGCTTCTCTCTTGCCAATTAGCTCCGGAGAATATGCAACCAAACTAGCAATGAATAATAATTTTCAACATTTGGTAAGGCCGACCGAGGTTTATTTTAGTGTCAGCGAATTTCGCTCCTTCAGGTATGAGACCGTCACTTGAGTGTGAATCCACCGTCCACGACAAATGTCTCACCAGTTGCGTAGCTTGCCCTCGGTGAGACTAGAAATGCAGCTGGATCTGCTATTTCTTCTACATTCGCATATCTTCCCATTGGAGTTCGATCGAGAATCAGATCTTGGACTGTATCCTTCGTCAGTACATCCTCATTTTGTCTTGTCACTACGTTTCCTGGTGCAATTGCGTTAACGCGAATATCATCATTTGCGTAATCTAATGCGAGATTCTTTGTAAGACCTTTTACGCCAAATTTGGATGTAACGTACGCACTCATCCCTTTTAGTGGCACTTCTTCTACCATTGAACTTACGTTTAGGATGTTTTTGTTCTCCCCATCCATGTAGGGGGGAACCATTTTTGACGCGAGGAACGGACCATATAGGTTCGTTTCGATGATGGTATCCCACTGCTCGATTGACATCTCTTCTGGCGAAGTTGCTTCTTGAATTAGTCCAGAACTATTGATGAGAATGTTGACTGCTCCAATCTGAGCAGTGGTTGTTTCCAGTAGACTCTCAATATCATCCTGACACGTAATGTCTGTTGGGTGAACTATGGGGCACTCAACTGCACGCGCTGCTTCTTCAACGCTCTTTTCAGTCCGACTCGTCGGGACGACGTTCACTCCTTCTTCATACAACCGTTCGGTAATTCCACGACCGATACCGGTTGTTCCTCCAATCACGATTGCTGTCTGCCCCTCAAGTTGAAGGTCCATATCCGGAACTCTGGCGGTATACAGGTAACTATTTCGACTAGGCGTGAGTTTTCGTAGCGCCGAGTCCTACTGTTACAATTGCCAGAACTGTCGTAACAAATGTGAGCACAATTGCTGGCTCGAATGATCCGGTATAGTTAACAATTCCAGTTCCAATCGGAGGCACTGCCAACGCAGCGACTCCAATCGCGATGTTTGAGGTCCCAACGATGGCGGTGTCTTTTTCTGGACCATACGTTCGAAGGAGCACGGGTATGTAGAGGGTTGCACTTCCTCCTAGTCCGATACCAGTTAAGAAAATAGCTAGTATCAGTATTGAAAACTGCGGTGCTAGGAACAAACCGATTCCTATCGCCGAACAACTAAGCGATGCCAGAAACGCTCCTCGAGCTCCAAGCGAATCTGCAATGTATCCACTTCCAATTCGCGAGATGATACTCACACCGCCAATGAGTCCAAATGCCAGAGATGCAGTCGATTCTGCAAGCCCACGGTGTGTGAAGAGATCAATTGCGTACGCTGCGAGCATTTGATACCACGCAAACGTGCATGCAACACCGACGAACAATAACCTAAACGAGCGCGTTCTACTCCCTCTTCGAATCCACCTAAGAAGGTCGTTGGTGGAAGTTGTCGAACGATCTGCCCAATGCGGTCGTCGGCAGACAATTCCTGCGATAAAAAATGTAACCATGGTAGACGTCATTATAATAAAAAATCCCTCACGCACACCACGGTAGCTGATAGCAAGCTGCCAAGCAGGTGGAAGTAGAAATAGGCCTAAGCCGTTTCCCGCGAAAATGATTCCTATTGCAAATCCACGATTCTCCCTAAACCATCGTGGGACAATCGACGCTATTACAACGAATACCATCCCCAGCGCTAGTCCCATTGTAGCAAAGACTACGAGTAGTCCGACATATGATTCAACGAAATATAGTGATGGACTCAATATGCCAATTATTACCGCACAAACCAGTATTAGCAAACGAGCTGGAACTTGTGATGTGAGGATGCTTACCACTCCGGCTCCAATGAAAAATGTGAATAACATGACTGAAAATATCGTCGAGAGGACAACGGGAGATATCTGAAAAGTAGTGCTAAAAGGTCCTATAAAAACCCCATACGAGAACGGAGTCCCCATTGTAAATATCATAGCAACAGCGCCAACTGTAGCTACTATCCAACTGTGGCGACTATCGGGCTGCTCGTCGAGATTGGTATACACGATGGTCCTATTGTTACCTAGCGATCGGTATCAATTTGGTTTCAATTCTAAGCATGACCTTTGACTCTGGTGTCTTTTATTTTCCGATAGAGACTTGATTAGGATCGATTTCCTGCTTGAAATCGTAATGTTGATTGAAAACTACCGTAGCCCTTTACTACAGAAATGTTATGCCCCTTCCCAATAAACAGTTTGGTTGCTAATGAGTAGCAATCCCGATGAGATGACTGGAACTATGAAAGCTATTGGATTTCACGAACACGGTGATATTGATCAGATCGAGTTGTTAGACGTCCCAATTCCTTCTATAGGAGACAATGACGTATTGGTCAATGTTAAAGCATCCTCGCTCAATCATCAGGATTTGTTCGCAGTTCGAGAACTTGACCACTATATTACGGAGTACCCGTTTTGGGGCGGCGGTGATATTGCTGGTGTAGTTGAAGTTGTCGGTGATGACGTCAGTGACTGGTCCGCTGGTGATCGGGTTGTCGTCAATTCTCGCATCTCCTGTCGCGAATGCGATCTTTGTCTTAACGGGGAGCAGTCTATGTGCCGAAACCTAAAAGTCATTGGTGAACACCGGCGGGGGGGATTCGCTGAATATGTTGATGTTCCTGAACGAAATTTGCATCCTCTTCCTGACCATGTCAGTTTCGAGACTGCCGCGGCGGTTCCTATTGCAGCAGGATGTGCTTGGCGGGCACTTATGAATCGCGGTGATATTCGACCACCACACGATCTTTTAGTAGTTGGTGCCACTGGGGGTGTCGGAACATATGCTATCCAAATTGCAAAGAATGTCATCGGTGTCGAGACACTCTACGCAATAACTGGTTCGGAATCGAAAACTGAGAGACTTCAAGAAATGGGGGTAGACCACGTTATCAATTACAATGAAGAGGAATTCGATAGGAAAATATGGGAACTTACTGACAAAACGGGAGTTGATGCCGTATTTAATACTGTCGGAGGCGATACTTGGGTAAAGTCAATGCGATGTCTGCGGAACGGAGGCAAGTTCATTACTTCTGGAGCGACAGCCGGTCCTAACCCCGAAACTGAAATTCGGTTAATCTTCATGCGCCAACTGGAGGTGTTTGGAAGTACCTCGCATAGCCACTCTGATTTCGT
Organism: Natrononativus amylolyticus; assembly: GCF_024362525.1. Lineage (GTDB taxonomy): Archaea > Halobacteriota > Halobacteria > Halobacteriales > Natrialbaceae > Natrononativus > Natrononativus amylolyticus. Next base: position 634,286 of record NZ_CP101459.1, on the reverse strand, counting down.
AGATATGCTTGATCATGTTTGGAACGGACGTATTGAACCCGTAATTCAGGAAACTATTCGGCTCTCCGATTACGAAGTGGCTTTTGAAAAAATGGCGAATCGGGGCCTTTATGGGAAACTCATTCTGACTCAATCGTAGTAGAGTAGTAGATTGGCGTCTTGATTCACTAATTGCCATCTATTGCTTCTTCAGCAGGAGCACTATGCTTTTCTCATCTCGATAACAATGGATACCGTGAACTATACCTGCCTTGCTTCCTATGAGAAAATATGACAGAGCGAGTTACAGCATCGCTTGATGCAGATTCAATCGAAGCGCTTGAAACACTTTGTACGAAAACTGACTCTCCACAGAGTGAGATAGTCAGACGCGCACTCACATTTTATGCGACTAATTTTGAAGCAGCAAATGGGCATGCAAGCGATAAACTTGGTCAACACTATCAGATGCTCATGTCGGGTGAACATGTGCTACTTGACATTGATTTTTTTCATGTTTTCCTTGAGTACTGCTATGCGGACGGAGACCCTGAACCGGAACTAGTCCAAGCTATCGATCGAGTCTCAGATTATCACGCTCGTGAGTATGCTACTGAATTTGAAACAATTGGAGACCTGCTAACATGGCTCTCGTTTTGTGGGTTTCTTGAGGTGCAGCGAAACACTGAGGACACTTACCATGTGATATTCCCGTCTGAAGCAACACGATGGTTTGCAACCCGATTTATTGAACGTAGCACGGTTGAAATGCCCTTAGAAATTGATATCGAGAGAGGTGTGCTTAAAGCGATTATAATTGAACAAGTGGCCAACTAATAATTTCTTTTTCAGCTCGCTATCTAGCATATAGTCCGCACATCCTGCTACAAGGATCTGATCTATCTTCATAAAAATTCACAAATGCGACCTTCATTGATGAGGGTATATGTGTTCGAGAATGTTATTTCGCCTTATTTCTCAATAATTCTTTTATAGGGTTACTTCGTGTGATCTTTGTGGGCACTAGACATGGGAATAATCGATACACAGCGACTACGAGAGTTGGGGCCTGCCGCATTGATTTCAGCAGCATTTATCGGGCCTGGCACTATCACAACCGCGAGTGCATTGGGTGCTGAATATGCATACCTACTCGTTTGGACGGTTGTGTTTAGTATTACAGCGACAATCATTCTTCAAGAGATGAGCGCTCGGTTAGGACTCGTTACTGGAAAAGGATTGGGAGAAGCAATCTACAGCGAGTTCAAACATCCAGTTATACGTTATTCCGCAATTGGGTTGGTTGTGGCTGCGATCTTAATTGGGACAGCTGCATATCAGGTCAGTAATTTCGTATCCAGTGGTGAAGGACTGGTGATGGTCACAGGGACCAGTACGAATATTTGGACCCCCCTCGCTGCATTGGTAGCGTTTGCCGTATTATGGGTCGGTAGCTACAAATTATTAGAATACATATTCATTGGTATCGTCGGCCTCATGGGATTCGCGTTTATTTTCAACGCGATCGTTATTGGCCCGAACTTCTCCGGAATGGCATCTGGATTCATCCCAACTATCCCCGACGGATCGGCATACTTGATCGCAGGCGTAATTGGAACTACGATTGTCGGTTACAATCTGTTCCTGCATGCAAGCACAGTTCAGGAGAAATGGGGTGGTACTGATGGTCTAGAGGCGTCTCGTACAGATACAATATTCATGATGTCGCTAGGGGGAATTATTATGCTCTCGATCATGGTCACTGCTGCTGGCGTGTTCCCTGAAGGAACCGAACTCGGCAATGTGAGTCAGATGGCTGACCAACTCGAGCCTATCTTCGGTGGCTGGGCCTTCTATTTCTTCGCGGTCGGATTCTTCGCAGCAGCGTTCTCGAGCGCTATAACCGCACCGCTCGCAGCTGCATATGCTACAGCGGGTGTTCTTGGATGGGAACGTGACATGAAGGCTACGCGCTTCCGCGCAATTTGGGTGTCAGTCCTTGCTTTCGCTTTCATCTTCTCGACGTTCGAATATGACGTCATTCAGTTGATTATCTTTGCACAAGTTGCAAACGGGCTATTACTACCAATCTTAGCAGTCTTCCTGCTATATGCAATGAACAACGACAGACTCCTTGGGGAGTACACCAATAGTACGACGCAGAACATACTCGGTGCCTTAGTTCTGGTTGTCGTAATTATCATCGCGTCTCAGACGCTCTATGATCAATTGGTCCTCGGACCCGGACTTGGAGGAATGATCCCCTTCTAAAGAAGGGTATTAGTCCCTTGACGTAACCGCTATCTCAAGCGTAGATCCTCATCAAGGGTGTACCAAACTATGCGGCCGAACACCCTCCGTTATTGGGATTACTCTTAGCAGACTTACTTGTGTTATGTCGTCTTTTGATTAAAGAACAGTGGCTGCTACTCTTGACGGTCTAGGGACAAAGGACACATCTTGAAACCATATCGGGTGACTCCCTCCTGTGTATAGATGCGTCGAATCGTTGACGTAACCTCCTCTCCAATTTCGTAATCAGCAGATGTAGCACTTGTACCCATTGCAGGCAGACTAACCGTCTCTTTGTTGTCTTTTGTATCGAACGAGATGATTGCCGAGACGTAGTCACCAGATTTAGCTTGTTGTTCGGCAAACTCTGGTGGGGCACCTCCTTGCGATATCGTTGTGACAGTCTCAATTTTTCCAGTCACAGACAACTCTTCAAGCTCGTACTCAGCTAATTTGCCACAGCTTTCACAAGCCCCTTCTGGAGGAAATGAAAGTGCTCCACATTCTGAACAACGCCCTGCTTTTAACCGGTATCGCTGCGCAAGCGAACGTTGCCAAGTTGGAATACTAACGTAGGCACCGCCACCGGCTGGTGGATCTGTCGTAATAACTCCTCGATGACGCAAATATTCTGTGTATGTGAGTGGAATTGCCGTTTCAAGCGCTGTTCTATTAGGAACGGGGCCGTCAGCTTTTACAACAACTGCATCTGCTCCCGAACCACTACCATATGAGACCGCAAGAACGGTTTCGTGACCGCTAGCAAGTGCGTGGGATAATGAAATTGGTACACTCGCTGCACCCAAATCGCCGTGTTTGTGTACAGTTACTGCATTTTGTATCTTTTCAGCATCAATGTTAAATTCTTTTGCTAACCGATACGGTAGCTTTCCATTTGGTGCCTGAACTGCAACAGCGTCGGTATCGAGATCAGCCTCGAACGACGACATCGCCTGACTGATTGTATCGGTGAACGCGTTTCTATCGTATTGAGTGATACCTAGCCCTGTGGTTTCCTTTTGATCGATATTGCGGAAACGAGTTCCAGAGTATGGTGTTGCGTACTCTCCACGATCCTTGATCTCAGCCGGTCCGTCTGACTCGAGTACAAATGCTGCGGCACCGGCACCGGCACTGTGGTCGATTTCACCATCTGGTTTTCCGTATGGCGCATCTGCAGCGACAACAACAGCTGTATCTACACCAGCCTCGATTGCATCAATTCCCGCCCATAGCGCACGAGTTCCAGCACGTGTGCTCCCGGTGAATAATTGCAGAGTTGCTGAGTGAGGGATTGCAAGCATCGCGCCTAAATGAGCTGTTAAATCACCTTCGGCTATCGGTGGTCTTGATGACGCAAACCCAAGCCAACCAACGTTCTCTAAGTCCGTCTCGGCTGCATCGAGTGCTCGCTTGGCAGCCTCATATGCCATAGTCAATGAATCTTCGTCGAATGCTGGTACTGCTTTTTTTGAGATTCCTGGCCCTTTGAATTCTCCCCATGCATTTCTAAATTCCTTTGCACTTATAGAGTACTGAGGAACGTAGGCACCGATTCCAGTAATCCCTGTCATGTTTTCACCCCTTTTTTCTTCTCAAAGATATGGACTACAGCGGCACCACCGCTCCCACCTACATTGTGCGTAAGTCCGCGTATTGGATTTTCAAGTTGACGCTCACCCGCATTATTAGAAAGTTGCTTGAATACTTCGACAACTTGTCCTGCACCTGTTGCACCGATTGGATGGCCTTTCGATTTGAGCCCACCGGACGTGTTAACCGGAATTTTGCCGTCAATTTCTGTTGCACCGCATTCGATGAACTCGCCGGATTCACCCCTCTTACAGAATTGGAGATCTTCATAGGCAAGCAACTCTGCGATTGTAAAACAATCGTGAACTTCTGCAAAATCAATATCGCTCGGACCAATACCTGCCATCTTGTATGCAGCCTCTGCAGCTTTTTCACTTGCAGGAATTCTTGTGTATGTATCACGTTGAAAGAGTCCAACTTTATCACTGCCAGCACCAACCCCGGAAACCCGGATGGGGGTATCAGTGTATTGACTAACAACGTCTTCACTCACAATTAGGACGCAAGCCGCACCATCTGAAGTTGGGCAACAATGATAGAGGTTAAGGGGGTCAGCAATTACTGGCGCAGCCTGTGCATCATCTAGTGTACACTCAAAATCTAACTGAGCATGTGGGTTTTTTGCTCCGTTTGCGTGGTTTTTGACCGCTACTCGTGAGAGTTGTTCTTGTGTAGTCCCGTACTGTTCCATGTGCGCTGAAGCCATTTGTGCATAGACCCCGGAAAATGTCGTACCGGCTAGGCGTTCCCATTGGGTTTCTCCAGAAACACCGAGCCAATATTTTGTGGCATTCGAACTCATATCTGACATAATTTCGAAACCACCAGCAAGAACGACATCGGCCATCCCAGATTTGACTGCTTGAACGGCTTGTCGAACGGCGAACCCACTTGCTGCACAGGCATTTTCGACTCGATTGGTGGGCGTTCCATTCAAACCGACGTATTCTGTTACTGCAGGCCCGGAGAGGCCAAGCTGTCTACCCCCGACTCCAAGAGTCCCCAGGACCACCTCATCAATATCCTTGGGGTCAAATTCATTTTCAACACTATCAACCGTAGTTTCAAATGCTATTTGAAATAATGACCGGTAACTTTCTGAGGGAAACGCACCATACGATGATTGGCCAGCGCCAATTATATAGGCATCTCTCATACCTAATACGCACTCTGCACCGAGATAAGCCCACTGCTATCAAATAGCAGCCTAAATTATTGGCGGATAAATCATGAACCGGTGATTTATCACCCCTTCAGCATTTGTTGGAAATAATGTGGAACGGTGATCAAAGATATGGTGTCTAATAAGACAAATAGCACTCTGCAAATATTGACTTCATCAACAAGTAATCAAACCGTGAGAGCAATTATCAGTTAGTCTCGAAGGTCGGACTTGATGACGTACTCAACTGTATCAACCGACACTTCGAGACTTATTACCCCTCATTGAGCATTATTTAGTTAGGATGGCTTGGGAAACAAGCTGATCATGGGATTAGTTTGGAAGGCACCGTCTAGTTAGCGCGGTTTGAGAAGCGAGCAGGTCGTAGAGTTGTTTTGATCATGCAGCTCGCAGACCTGCTCAGCGAGTCATACGGGGCGGAATTTGATGAAGCTTGGGTGCGTGAGCGGACGGCGACGCCCGTTAGGGTGTTCGCTGTCTGCCTCCACGCGACCGGTTGTTCGCTTCGGGAGACACAAGCGATCCTTCGCTTGATCAGCGTCGAACGTTCTCATCAAGCGATCTGGCACTGGGTACATCGGCTGGCTGACAGCGTGCCAGACCCGCCGAGGGCGAAGCCCTCGCGGGTCGCGGTTGACGAGACTACTGTCAAGATCAACGGCGACTGGTCTTGGGTGTACGCTGCAATCGATCTCGACTCTCGGCTGATTCTTGATGTCGCAGTGTTCGGACGCCGAGGCACCGATCCAGCCGCTGCGTTCCTGCATCGATTGGCCGAGAAACACGATTTTTCCGAGATGATGTTTCTCATCGATGGCTACGGATATCTGACTGCCCTCTCTCGGTTAGGGTTGAGCGGCCAACTCGACTACGTCGAGCGAAACCTGATTGAAAAGTGGTTTCACACCTTTAAGATGCGAGTTGACCGCTTCCATAACTCGTGGGTGGGAAGTCGAGCGAGCGTCAGAGATAGGATTGTGATGTTCGTACACTACTATAACACACAACGACCGCACCAGTCACTCAACGGACAGACGCCAGCGGAGGTGCTAAACTAGACAGTGCCGGCTTATCGAACTTATCACTGATATCATGCCCAGAAGGTCGCTTTTTGTCACGATAGCCTTCAGCCATGAGCTTCTTCTGGGAGTCACAGTATTCGCGTAACACTCGAGTGTTGTCTGCCTCTGGGCGTTCATCCTCTCCTTTCGCGAGCCACCAGACATGGTTCACGGCGTCGGTGATGCGAACGCGCTCAATCGTCACCCACTGCGCTGGAGTCGGAAGCTTCGCAGGATTATACCAGTAGCAATCCTGGGCCAGTTCGAACGGACCATCGCTCCCAGCCAGCCTCGTCAACAGCTCGAAGTGGTAAATCGAGCGGTAGGGAACCCCCTTCTGCCAGCTACCGCCGATATCGATGACAAAAAGAGCCAGTCGGCTTGAGAACACGTTTGATCTTTTCTGCAAACTCCATGAACCAGTCGTTGTACTCCTCTGTATCCTTGTTTCCGTACTCCTTTTTCTTCGTCAGGGCAAATGGTGGAGATGTTAGTACAAGATCAATGGACTCATCGGGGAGCTCCTCGAGGAGTTCACGACTATCTCCATGATAACACGCCCCATTTTCTGCAGTATAGTAGGGCTCGGACGTCATCAACTCAGTCACAGATGAGTTCTCCATTAGAGTGGTCCTCGTAGGTTCTGTAGTAGAGTGCGCCATTGTTATTTTACTGGTTCCAGGTTTGGCCTGTCGTTGTCCAGTCAATTTCCAGGGCGCTTACAGTTCTAACCAACATATCATAGAACATATTGTTATAAAACAAGTGTGTTGTGCCTAGTCCGATAACGAGAGTGTATGACACACCCGGCTTTCGTTGTAGATTCCCTGTGGGCGTGTCGCTCTAAGCGCGTTCGGACCAATAACAATAAACCACCAGTTGTCGGATTAGGAGGTATGATTGAAGAGATTGAGCAAGACGACAAAGTGGAAATAGCGTATGAATCGACGCGGTCGGGTAACGTAGTTTCACGAACAGGGAACGTTGTGCAAGTTCCTGAAGAAAACGGAAAGAGCGTACTATTTGTCGAAACCGACGAGAATCAACTGACTGGTGTTAAATCTGATTACGCGTTCAGCATCTCTATCGGTAGTGATACCGGCGGTGATGACGAATCCCGAATCCAACGAACCGTGCGCCTCGGTCGCATAGAATCTATTACCGTAGAGAAATAACAACGGAGGTGAAAGCTAAGTCGCTGACCCTGGTGAATTTCTCAATAGAAGAAAAGAGTAGCCTGCTGGAGATAGAGGTTCTATGCAGCAGCTCTTCAGCACCCCCGACACAGCTATTCTCGATTCGAACGTACGTCTATTGCTATGCCGAGTATCCAGTGCAACGGAGCGAACCTCTACTACGAGGATCACGGTGACGGGGAACCGATCGTCTTTCTTCACGGTGCAACGGCGGGTCTCAGGTACTTCGAATCTCAACTGACCGACCTCTCGAACGAGTACCGTTGTCTCGCGTTGGATTTCAGAGGCCACGGTCGGTCGGAGAAGACCGAACTCGGTCATACGCTGCCGCAACACGCTCGCGACGTACGAGCGGTTCTGGAGCAGCTCGATCTCGACGATGCCGTGGTCGTCGGTTGGTCGATGGGTGCACTCATCTCGTGGGAGTACGTCGACCAGTTTGGCACGGATCGAATTCGCGCATTGGTCGATGTAGATATGGAACCCTCACCGCTGCAACGAGCGGGTTACGACTACGGGAGTTACACCGTCGAAGGGCTCAGGGACGCACTCGTGGGTATACAAACGAATCCACTCGAGCGACTTGACCAGCAAATCGAGGCATTACTCAAAGACCCCCCGTCCCGAAAGCGCCGGACCATGATGTTCGACGAGTCCTCCCGAACCCCGCCACCGATTTCGGGAGCGATGCTCCTTGAACTGATGCGTGAGTATCGAGCTGTTCTGCCCGAGATCGATGTCCCGACCCTGGTATGTGCCGGTACGGACGAAAAGTGGCGAAGCGTCGCTTCCGTCGAATACGCTGCGGAACTCATCCCAAACGCCCGATTCAAACTCTTCGAGGAGAGCGGCCACTGTCTCACCATTGAAGAACCCGAGAAGTTCAACCGAGTGGTGAGCGACTTTGTTACATCGCTTTGACCGATACGCGCTCTCTATTCAGCACGACTGCTGGAGGTCATCATCAATAGAAGATTTTTGGCTCTGTAGTTTCGGTACACGGCGGTTGATTTCACGGGTAACGGACGCTCCGGCGAAGATTGTAGACGGTGGTTTTGAGCAGCATTTCACGGAAATCCAGCCACTCCGGAGATTCTTACGAAACTCCAAGCGATCGTATGTGATAACATGTGAAAGAGCGATTGAAGTCTGTACGTTCTCTTCAAGATGGACCATCGCCTATCTCAGAAGAGGTCAACAAAGACCGAGCGCGAGACTCTTATCGCACGGTCCGTTGGAAAGGAACCAGAGACCAGTACTATAGTAGACGTTAGAAATAGTTGCTCACTTTGGGAATAGAGAGTTGATCAAGAGCGGTATCGATCGCTGTTGTCAACTCAGAAAGTGAGTCGAAGAACCGGTTGCTCAGTGCTGATTACAGCTGTCTCCAGCACTCTTCGACTGGATTGAGTTCGGGAGAGTACGCCGGTAACGTGACGAAAGCGAGGTCGTCACGGGCCGCCAGGTCCGTGACGGCCGACGCCTGAAAGTACGGCGCTCCATCTAACACAACGATCAAATCATCTTCGAATTCTTTGCATAACGCTAAGATGAAATGTTTCGCGTGATCGGCTGTCACATACTCTTCAAACCTGGAGAAAAAGCGATCACCGTCCTCGGTGATCGCGCCGAGCAGACACGTCCAGTCGCGTTGGCCAGACAATTCGACGGCCGGCCGCGTGCCGCGTGGTTTCCGCGCGGCACGCGGCTCAACTTGCACGGATTTCTTGGTTTGATCGATACAGACTACTGTGGCGTCCATCTCCCGCCGCTTTTTTTAAGTTCATCGTGGAACTCATCTCGTTCGTCTTCGTCAGCTTCGGCGGCTGTACGGCGTGGTTTCTGGTAACTCAATCCCGCTTCTTTCAGTAACCGCCGACAACTCGGGATTGAGTACTCGACATCGTACGTTTCGTCGAGGAACTGCTGAACCAGCGTCGGCGTCCACGCCGGCGCGTCGAACCCAACTTCCTCGGGCGAGTCGTGGACAGTTGCATTGAATTGCTCTTGCTCTGTTTCTGAGAGTTTTCGTCTCCTCCCAGACCGCTGAGCATCAGTCACGGCCTGCTCGAGCGACTCGTCTGTGTCGAGTCGCGTGAGCCAATTATAGATCGTTTTCCGTTCAACCCCGTACCACTCGACAAGCTCAATCTGTGGAACGCCGTTTTTGTACGCGATCGCGGCCAACAGCCGTTGTGTCGGTTTCTTTCCTTCTACGTTGCCGAGTGCGTTCTGAAGATCCTCAACGGAGATCTCGTCAAGATGATCCATTGCAAAGGGCTACGGTCCCTGCGTAAAAATTTCTAACGACTACTATAGCGGGAAATCGCCTAACCGAGACCAAAGTCCGCACTCCGCCGTGTACTGACCGGTTACACAGATTCGAGGAGAAAGCCCACGACTGAAGTCGTGGGAGTAGTCACGCCGCTGAGGCGAAATCGACGCCCCGAAATTCGATCCGTGCGCCACCGGTTGCGCTCTCCGACACTGCACACGTCCACCCGTATAGATCAGCCAACTCCTTGACGAACGCCAGCCCCAACCCGGTCCCACCTTCTGTAGCTGTCGTCGTGAATCCTGCTTCGAACACCGTCTCTCGGTCCGTAGCTGGAATCCCGGGTCCATCGTCTGCCACGTAGAAACCGTTCGAGACACCCCCCACCTCAACGGTGACGTCCGCGCCACCATGCCGTACTGCGTTTTCGAGAAGATTTCTGAACAGATGCCGGAGGTACGTCTGGTCCCCTTCGATCTCGCCATCAATCTCGACGTGGAGTGTTGCATCGGGTGTGTCCACTTCATCCCAGGCGTCCTGAACTACGTCTGCAAGCGAGACCGGGGTCCGTTCACCAACGGTCTCGCGTCCGTGCGTTAAGACCAGGAGGACGTCGACGATATCCTCGATGCGGTCGAACGCTTCGACGACGTAGTCAACGGCCTCCGGAGCCGTCTCAGTCGGCAACCGCTGGCTGTAAATCTGGCCAATTGCGACCGGATTGCGAAGTTCGTGGGCGATCATGCTGGCCAGACTCTCGAGGCGCTCGTTCGACTCCTCGAGTTGGCCGATCGTCTCCTCGAGTGTTCGTTCGCGTTCGACCTGCTCGGTGATGTCGTGCGTCAGCGCCAGGTGGGATATCGTTCCATCGGGGTGGTGTAGGGGCGCTGCGTGGGTTTCCATGCGCCTGCGCGTCCCGTCCAGACCGATGATGTCGAACTGCAAGGTCCCACTGTTATCTCGACAGATCCGCTCGTTGAACTCACGGAATCGTTCGCGGTCCTTGGGGGCGATTATGTCGTAGACGGATTCGTCGACTACACTCTGTGCCGAGTCGGCCTCTACCATCTCGACTCCGGCAGGATTCATCTGCAGCAGAGTGCCGTCGGCAGCGACTGTCTTGATGCATTCGGGCGTGGTCTCGATGATCGCACTCAGATGTTCTGTGTGCTCGTACAGCTCCTGCTCTCGCTGTCGGCGTTCGAGTTCGTATTTCACCCACTGCCCCATCGACTTGAGAAAGGCGTGTTCGTCATCTGAGAAGCCTTCGTCCCTCGACTGGGAGGTGACGAAAAAGAACGTCCGATTGGTACCGCCGGAGATTTCGACGTAGGTCCCGAGATACGCCTGGATACCGAACTCCTGGTAGACATGGATGTCATCGTAGCCTTCCTCGTGGGGGTCTGAAACACTCCCAGCCGCCTTGATTTCGGTGGCAGCAGTACAATATGTCTCCGAGAGCGGGAGTTCAACCCCCGGTTCGAAATGCTCGTGGTCGGCACTGACGTACTCGACCTCGAACCAGTCGTCCTCCGTATCGACTCGAGCCAGTGCTCCCAACTCGAGGTCGAACTGGGTACAGCCTAACTCGAACAGCGCCTGGAGTTTCTCTTCGAATGGTTGTGCTGTACTGGCGATGATCTCAGTTTGCCGGCGTACGAACTGCTGGCGGTTTTCCAGCTCCGCTTTTGCGTCGGTTTGCTCACGGAGCGTTCCCATCATTCGTTCAACTTCGCGGGCGGGTCGGTCGGGACCGAGGAACTCCGAGGGCGGCGTGTAATAGGAGTTGCGGCTCACGCGGTTGTCATGAATCAGATGTGGATGGGTGTTGATGACGTCTCTGATGACTTCTGGCGGAAACCGGTCGCGATTGTACTGACAGAGCGCCATTCCGTCTACGTCCTGAAACAGATAGTTGGCTTTACTCTCACATTTCAGAAGATCATCAACGTGAGCGTCACCGTCCAGAATGAAAGACATCTCGCCGGTGACGCGAAGTGCTTCGTACTCCTCGGCAGCCTCCGTAATGGCATCGTCGAGAAACGACAGCGTGTCCTCCGGATCGAACGCCCCGGACCGAAGATAGGTGTCCTGTTCAGTGTGAATCGAGAGGGCTCCTGACTCTAGCGCGTCGTCTACGTCGATTCCACCTTCGTGCATCGCCTGTGTCACTTCTTCTCGAGAGGTTTCGTGAGTGATATAGACGCAGCGCTCGCCTTGCTCGAGGCCTTGACGAATGTAGGGAACAACAGCCGCGAACTGTTCGTCACGGCTCTCGTAGATAAGCGCGAGATGATCGTTGGTGTGCTTGTGGTCGTCAAGGGGTTCGACGGGTCCAATAAACGCTGGACTTTGGCGTAACGCGTCGAGGCCGTGCTCTCTGCTCGACAGACTGCGTTGATGATCCTTTCTGACCGGTCGACTCATTAGATGTGATACTTTCGGAGCACGGTTAAAAGTAGCGTTCAAAAACGATGGGAGATGAGCAGCGTCACATCCGAGACCCACGTTCACAACTCCTTGAGGTCGGCCGCGAACTGAGCGAGCGTCCAGACGGACAGCCCGGCGAAGTGAGCCACCTTTGTGAGCGTCACCTCGCCGGCGGCGAGACGTTCGCTCTTGCTCCCATCGAGGATCCACCCCCACAACTGATACCTCCGCCGTCGTTGTATCGACGGGTACGAACGATGCACGCTCCCCCACTACCGGATCGATCGATCGAGGCGTTCGCAGAGGTGGCCGGGCGGGAGCGACTCGAACGGCTCCGGTCGCTCGCTACAACGCTTGACGACGTCCGGATCCTTCACGTCAATTCGACCGCGACCGGCGGCGGCGTCGCGGAACTGCTCCGTTCGATCGTTCCGGTTTGTATCGACCTCGGCGTCGACACCGACTGGCTCGTCATGGACGCCGGCGACGACTTCTTCGAGGTGACCAAGGCGATCCACAACGGGCTCCAGGGTGAGGGGGCCCGGCTGACCGAGGAGATGAAAGCGACGTATCACGACGTGACCGACCGAAACGCTGCCGCGCTCAAAGACGAATACGACATCGTCGTATTGCACGACCCGCAACCGCTGGGGATGATCGACCGAGTCGAAGAAACCCTCCCGAACGCGCCGATCGTCTGGCGCTGTCATATCGACCTCACCGATCCGTCCGACGAGTACCTGGCATTCCTTTCCGAGTACACGGGGCGGATCGATCACGCGATCTTCAGCCGATCGGCCTACGAACTCGAACTCGACGTTCCGATGAGCGTTGTCTACCCCTCGATCGATCCCCTAACGGCGAAAAACCGCTCGCTTGACGAGGAAGCGATGGCAGTCGAATGCGATCATCTGGACCCCCTCTCGTTCGACGCGCCGGTCGTCGCGCAGGTTTCACGGTTCGACCCGTGGAAGGACCAGTTCGGCACCCTGAATGCGTACCGGCGCGCTTGCGAGGCGATTCCGAACCTCCAGCTGGCGCTGGCCGGCGGAATGGCCGCCGACGATCCCGAAGGATTCGAGCTGTACGAACGAGTCGCCGCGGAGGCGGTCGACGATACAAATGTACACGTGCTGACCGATCTCCCGGACGCGACGGTAAACGTCCTGCAGCGTCGATCGGACGTTGTCGTCCAGAAGTCACTGCGCGAGGGGTTCGGACTGGTCGTTTCGGAAGCCCTCTGGAAGCGCACACCGGTCGTCGGCTCGAGCGTCGGGGGCATTCCGCTGCAGGTCGAAGACGGTCGAAACGGCTATCTCGTCGAGCCGGCCGACACTGCGGGCGCCGCGGATTGCGTCGTCGACCTGCTCAAAGACGAGGACCGTCGAACGAGGTTCGGGGCGAACGGTCAGGAGCACGTTCGCGAGCGCTTTCTGCTTCCTCGTCAACTTGCAGACCTGCTCGACGTCCTCGTCGAGGTCTCGAGCACCGGGCGCTGATCATCGAGAACGAGGAGTTTGACCGGCGCCGTTCGATGCGCCCCAATATTTCAGATTGCTGCCCGATGGTTCTTATACGCTCGGAGGGTCGGGTAGCTACAGTCGTGCGGTTGCGCCGTCCTTCGCCGGTTTCTTCTCCGACCTCAAGGAGCGACCGAAGGGAGCGAGTAGGTCGGAAGCTCCACTTGAGTTATGCTGAATGCCACGATAAAGACCCATTACTGAACTGTGTTTTACACATCATTGTTCCGACCGTACCATTCTGAAGTCACTCCAAGTCGAGATTGATGGAGTATTGTCAATATAACTGCCACACGATATTGTAGATAACAATCAACATTGATTGAGTTGAGGTCGAATCTCGATGTCGACGTCTTTAGAAATTGAAGCACTGAATTCGTGGCTACGTTACTGCATCACCACGCAAAAAAGATCTCTCCGAGGCCGTATCCCACGTCAGTAAGTACGAATATCTGTCGCTACTCGAGTGATGGTATCGAACGGTCAACTCGTCTAGTTGGGCGCGATCTGATCAAAAAGTGGTTTCAGACCCGACGACGCTCGTTGAGCGTTTATATGATTCGCGATTAAGTCGTCGATCTAGCTGTGTGAGTTATTGGGTTATCTCCACACTGTTATGGCGTGTGACTGACGCACCAATCACTTCGCTTATAGACGTCGGCAGAGGTGCTCGGAGGATGCCGCGAAGCAAACAGTAAAATATTTAAAATGTGACAGGTAGCTGTGAAACGACAACTCATTGTGAGTTCACACTCGATATAAAAATTTCTCCGGGACGTCGGCGAGTCTATCACTGATCCGAACCTGTTCGTCGTCCGAGAGCGCGGTCAGCGGCGGAAACGGGCCGCCAACGTCGAGACCCCTCTCCCGAAGGGCGTATTTCAGCCCCGCCGTCAGGGAACTGCCATCGAACGCGTAGCGCAGGGGATCGATGACCGTCGTGTGCAACTCGAGTGCACGATCGTAGTTACCGGCCCGCGTCGCCTCGTACACCTCGACGAGCGCCTTCGGAGCGACGTTGGCGACGCCGGGAATGAGCCCGTCCGAGCCACCGGCGACGGAGATGATCGCGTGATCGGTGATCCCCTGGAGGACCGTGAACTCTTCGTCCGTTTCGGCGTTCAGCCGGGAGTGGAAGCGAGCGTCCCCGGAGGAATCTTTGATTCCGACGACGCGGTCGGAAGCCGCGAGTCTGCGGACGGACTCGACGCTGATCGGGGTGTGTGTCAGAAACGGGATAGTGTAGATGAGCACCGGGAGGGGCGAGCGCTCGAGAACCGTCTCGAAAAAGCGCTCGACGCCGGCGTCGTCCGTCTCGAGGTAGTACGGCGTGATCACGACGGCGACGTCCGCGCCGGCGGCCGCGGCGGTTTCGATCTGGGTGACGACATCAGCTACCGAATTCCCTCCGCACCCGGCGAGGACGGGTTTCCCGTCGGCGTGCTCGACCACTGTCCGAATCGCGGTTGATCGGTGCTCGTTCGTGAGGCTAGTGAACTCGCCAACGGTTCCACACGGAAAGAACCCGTCGACGCCGGCGGCCGCGAGGGTGGTAACGTGGGTGGCGAGTGTGTCGGTGTCGACGTCGTCCGTTGCGGTGGCTGGCGTGATCAGCGGCGGGTAGACCCCGGTCAGCTTCATACCCCGTGTAAACGACCCAGTAGCAAAAGGGTATGTCCTCGCAAACCGGTTGCGAGCAACAAACACGCCTATCGGACGGTGAGTATGGATGTAGACACTCCAGAAACCGGTGTCGATCCGAACGCCCCGCCGATCGAGACAGACTGCCGTTTCCGAAAGTCAAATGTAGCTCATCTCGGTATAGGGTGCCATGAACGAGACCGGGCGAACCATCCAATCGGTTCGGACCTCCTGTGAGATCTTGCAGGTGCTGCAGGACCACGGCGGCGCGCGAATTGCGACGATCGCCGACGAACTCGAGATGTCGAGGGGGAACGTCCACCACCATCTCAACACGCTCCGGCAGGAAGAGTTCGTCAAGAAGGAGGGCGACGAGTACGGGATCAGTCTCAAGTTCGTCGCGTACGCCGAATCGGCGAAACAGTCGGTCACCGAGTACGACGTCGTACGATCGGAGGTCGAGCAGCTGGCCCAGGACGTCGGCGAGGTGGTAAACTTCGCCGTCGAAGAGCACAGCTGGGTCGTCTACTTACACAAAGAACGGGGCGAAGGGGCCGTACACACGGCTGCGTTCCCCGGAACGCGGCTTCATATGCACTGTTCGGCCCTCGGCAAGGCGATTCTGGCACAGAACGACCGCGAGGAGGTCGAAGCCGTCCTCGAAAAACGCGGGATGCCCGCGTACACCGACCAGACGATCCAGGACAAAGAGACGCTCTGGTCGCAGTTGGAGACGATCAGGGAAACTGGCGTGAGCCACGACTACGAGGAGGTCGTCACCGGCGTCCGATGCGTAGCGGTCCCGCTTCGAACCCCTGCCGGCGACGTGTTCGGGGCGATCAGCGTCTCGGGGCCCAGCCAGCGGCTGACGGACCACATGTTCGAAGAGACCCTTCCCCAAAAACTCGCCCAATCGGCGAACGTGATCGAGGTGAATCTGCTGACGACGTCCTGAGACGCCGTCCGCGATACCGTCGTTTGCTCACTGGAAACGTGGAAGCCGGGAATCGCCACGAGTCGATCCCAACCGAACTGTTCACCGAACCTTCGCATGCGCCCGAACACCACTGATGTTACAATCCTATGTGCGTAATTTTCGTACTGACGTCCGACTCTTTTATAGAGAGCGGCTCTGTCGACCGCTTATGCTGGAATCGAAGAAGTTTGATAAGCGGAAACGAGGACGGTACCGCGTGACGTTCGTTTGATCCAAACGGATGAGTACCGGTCCCGGTTCGTACACGAACCCGCGGATCGACAAACCGTTCCCCGAAGACGGCGCTATGAACCGACGCAACGGGTGTGCTGGAGCACGAACCGTATACCTGAAGCGTCGAGCGGCTGCCTCCTCAACGGAGATTACACACCCGGGGCTCGAAAGTCGGAGGGACTCAGGCGGTTGCCTCGTGGGCTGCGCGTACCACGTCGGCGAGTTCGCTCCGAACGAGGTCGAAAATCGCGCTGCCCTTCTCGGCGGAGGCGAGTTCGGAGTCGCCGATCGCACCGCTGTCGGAGTACGCCGCAAACGACCGGTAGACGCCGAGTGGGCCCCCACGAAGCAGATCGACGCCGGCGTGATCGTAGTGATCGTCGTAGTACACCGCCTCCGTCGCCTCAGTATCGACGAGTTCGTCGTACAGGTGCAACATCAACGACGTCTCGTACTCGCCGCCGTGGGCCATCCCACTCGTGTCGCTCTCTCGCAGGTCCTCGATCGCGTCAGCCGCGAGGTCGAAGTACGTAAGCCCCATCACCTCCGTCTCCGGATGGGCCCGACCGATGCTCCCCGTTGCCGCGCCTATCAGGTTTTTGTTCCCGCCGTGGCCGTTCACCAGGATCACGGCGTCGAAGCCGTTGTCCAGCGCGCTGTCGGCGACGTCCTCGAGGACGCGTTTGAGCGTCTCGAAGCGCAGCGAGAGCGTCCCGCCGAAATCGCGGTGGTGCGGCGAGTGGCCGCTCCACACCGTCGGCGCCAGGACGACGGGGACGTCGTCGGCGATCGCGCTGACGGCGGCGTCCGCGACGGCCGTGACGAGCAGCGTATCGGTCGCCACCGGCAGGTGATGGCCGTGCTGTTCGATGCTGCCGACGGGCAAGACGAGGACGGACCCCGGCGTTTCACCCGTCTCTTTGATCGCTTCGTACGGGAGACTCGCCCACGCGTACCGCCGATCTGGTGTACCAGTCAGGAACATATCTCGAGTATCACAAGCAGGTCACAATAAAGTTGTGTCGCCGGCGAACGATTCCCGGCGCGACCGGCGGTCGCTCGAGAGCGCAACTCCCTCGGGCGGGGATCCCCGCCGATCGAACGCCGTTCGTGGCCGTCACCATATCAAACGCGTGACGGCGGTTCTCGCCTTAGCTGAAAGAGAGGGCGCTAAGCCCCCTTCCTCAGGATTCGAGTTGGATAGAGATTGGAACGCAGCTCTCAATGTGAAATCGCGTGGTCTAGAGAAACTAGGAGTGGTTCACTCCAAAGTAACGCCTGTGAAGACTGCGACCGCTGTGGACTCGTTTTCCGTGTCTGCAAGTCGCGTCGTTGAAACAGGAAGCCCCTGCCTCAAGGAACGAACGGCGCGAGCCGTGAGTGAGTAGGCAGGGGTAGTTCACAAGTACTTCCCGTCGGTTGCGGGATCGATCGCGTGTTCGTCGATTTTCCGTTCGTCCACCTGGATTCCCAGTCCGGGGCCGTCTGGTACCGTAATGGCGCCCCCGGAGATATCCAAGCGCTCTTCGAGGACGTCATCCTCCCACGCGTAGTAGACGGAATCCGGCGGGAGGTTGAACCCGGGAATCCCGTGTACGGCATGCATGATCGCCGCGGTGCGAATCCCCAGGTCGAATGCACAGTGGTGGGTTACGGGAATCCCCGCGTCCTCGGCGATCGCCGCCTGCTGGCGAACGCCCGTGATCCCGCCGGCGGGCGTCAGGTCGACGACGGCGACGTCGATGCCGCCCTTCTGAATGAGCGACCGGAGGTTGTGCGCGATATACATATCCTCGTTCGGCCCGATCGGCTGGGGCTGACGGTGGCGTAACGCGGCGAGTGACTCGTGGGTGTCGACGCGGATTGGCTGTTCGAGGTACTGCAGGTAGACGCCCGCATCGGCGAGGGTGGCGCCGACACGGACGGCCTCGTCGACCCGCCAGCCCTGGTTCGGATCGAGGCGGAACTCGAGGTCGCCGTCGACCTCCTCGTCCATCGCGATGATCCGCTGGACGTCCTGTTTCCAATCCCGCCCGGCTTTCGTCTTCAGCACCGAGTACCCCTCCTCAAGTGCCTTCGCTGCGTGCACTCGAGACTCCTCGGGCGAGAGGATGCCGAGACAGTACGCCACCTCGACGCGCTGGCTCGCGTTCCCCGTCGCGTCACGTCGCATGTCGGTCTGGGATCGGGCAGTCCACCCGCCGAGCAGTTTGTAGATCGGTTCGCCGAGTGCCTTTCCGACGATGTCCCAGCACGCCGTCTCGACGGCCGCGAAGAACATGTCGATGTTCGAGTACTCGATGAAAAACAGCCGTCGCAGGCTCTCGACCTCGAAGGGAGAGTGACCCGTGACGATCGGGGCGACGCCCTCTTCGATCACGGAGATCGTCGCGGCCGGCGTCAAGAAGACGCGCATCTCTCCCCAGCCGGTGATCCCCTCGTCGGTCTCGACTTTGACGACGACTCGCGTAACGTCTTCGACCGCACCGTGGTTCGTGACGTACGGCGCGATACCCCCGTCTTCTCGGTCGGTTACGTCAATATTTACGGCGTGTGCTGTTACGCTCGATATTTCCATACTGGACCGTTAGCATACAGCAATTTGAATGTTACCCCGCGCACGGTGGCGCGGGGAATCCTGCCCTCACGAAGACAGGCTTCCTGTTTCGATGACGTGACTTGCAGACACTCGCTGGAAACCAGCGGTATCCACAGCGGTCACAGTCTCCACAGGCGTGGATTCGGGCCATCCCAGCCCTACTTCAGAAAAACCGCGCTTCAAGACGTTCATCGACGCGTTCGCATCCCTATCCGTCTCAAACCCACACGCCGGACACGAATGCTCCCGAACCCAGATAGGCTTTGCCGTCTCCATTCCACACGACGCACACTCTTTCGTCGTCCCTCGAGCAGGCACTTGAACGACATGCGTGCAGTACAGGTCGCCCTTGTATTTGAGTAGGGTGATGAACTGCCCCCACGCCGCGTCCTGCTTGTTCCGCGCGTTCCCATCTCCTTGAAGCATTCCGGCGACGTTGAGGTTTTCGACGAACACGGCGTCATATGTCTTGACGAGCCACGTCGTCAACTTGTGTTGGAAGTCCAGCACCTTCCGCTTGACACGGCGCTTCACCTTGGCGACCTTCCGCCGTTGCTTCTCATAGTTGTTCGACCCTTTCTCCTTCCGCGAGAGCTTACGTTGCTCGCGCCGGAGTGGTATTCGCCTCGCAATCCAATATAAACTCGGGTGTCGACCCCCGTCCGGCAAGAAGACGGAGTGGGGTCCTGGTGGTGACGTCCGAGTCGACCGGGGTCGAACCGAGAGACGATCACCTCGGATTGTCCGTAGTGTCACGACTGGACCGGTGACCCGAGACACAGCAGCGGGCGCGTCGACCAGCTGGAATCATCGATCGCTCATTGCCTGCGTTGCACTTTCCCGTTCCTCCTCGCCCGGTGGCTCGCGGTTGGCGATCGTGTCACCCGTTTTCACGTCGAAGAGATGCAGTCGCTCTGGGGGCACGTGGACGGAGATCGTCTGTCCCTCTTCGATGTCGTAGTAGCCGGGAACGCTCGCCGTGTACGTGACGGTCCCGAGATCGAAGTAACCCAGCTGTTCTTTTCCGAGCGGTTCGACGACGGAGACACCCGTCGTAAACGAGTACTCGTCCGGACCGCCCGCATTGACTTCGAGGTCTTCGGGGCGGATACCCACCGTAACCTCCTCGACTTCCTCGGGCAGTTTCGCCGCTACCAGTTCGGAGACCACGTACGAAAAGTCGGCGTGCTCGAACGTCGTCGTTCCACCAGAACGGTCAACGGCCACGTCGATGAAGTTCATCGACGGCGAGCCGATGAACCCGGCGACGAACCGGTTTTGGGGTTCGTAGTAGGCTTCGATCGGCGTCGCGACCTGCTGGAGTTCGCCCTGATTCAAGATGGCGATCCTGTCCCCCATCGTCATCGCCTCTACCTGATCGTGTGTCACGTAGATCGTCGTTACGCCGAGTTCGTCCTGGAGTTGCTGGATCTCCGTTCGCATCGTGGTTCGGAGCTTCGCATCGAGGTTCGACAGCGGCTCGTCCATGAGAAACACCTCCGGATCTCGGACGATCGCCCGGCCGAGCGAGACGCGCTGTTGCTGCCCGCCGGAGAGTTCGTTCGGCATCTTCTCCAGCAGGTCCCCGATCTCCATGATCTCGGCTGCCTCCTCGACGCGCCTGTTGATCTCGTCTTTCGGGATTCCGCCCTGCATCTTGAGGCCAAACCCGATGTTGTTTCGAGCCGAGAGGTGAGGATAGAGTGCGTAGTTCTGAAAGACCATCGCCAGATCCCGGTTCTTAGGTTTCTTGCCCGTGATTCGCTCGTCCCCGAGATAGAACTCCCCCTCGCTCACCGTTTCCAACCCCGCGATGAGGCGCAGGAGTGTCGATTTCCCGCTGCCGGAGGGACCGACCATAACGAGGAACTCCCCGTCCTCGATCTCCATCGAGACATCATCCACGGCAACGATCTCCCCCTCCTCGCCGCTACTGAATACCTTCGATACCCCATCAATGGAAAGATGGCTCATTCTGGGCGAGTGTTCCCTCCATTTTGGTAAAAGTGTTTGGGTGAGCGTGCCACTACCACGGCTGGTTGGCACACCATCTCGGGCACAGCCTCGTCGCAGAGTCGGCGATGGCGGCCACTTCACTGACGATTCGAGTGTAACCTGCACCGACGTTCGGCCGCATGTTAACATACTGAAAATAGACCTATATACCCTGACCTTTGTTGTATCATAACATGCGAGACGTCAGCAAAAGCGCTGGAGGGAGGCGTACGTATCTGAAAGGGATCGGCGTGGGTCTCGGGGCTGCGTTAGCCGGCTGTCTCGGTGGTGGGGGAGACGGCGATAGCGGTGGTGACCTCGAGTTTCTCACGTGGAACCTGGCGTTTCTGGAGGATTCGATTAACGGCTACATCGACGACTGGGAGGAGGAGTACGGCGACGAGTACGACGAGTTCGAGTGGACCTGGACCGACCAGGGCGGCGACGAGGTACTTCCCTACTACGAGTCGGGGCTCCAGGGTGGCGATCCCGCCACGGTCCTCGACGCGGAGTTCGGTTCCCACGCGTCGTTCGCCGCGGACGGCGTGCTCGCCGACATCGAGCAGTTCGCGGATGACGAGTTCCTCGACCGCTTTAGCGAGACGTCTCTGGATCTCGGCCGCTACGACGGGACGCTGTACGCCGCTCCGTTCTATCTCAACAGTCAGATGACCGTCTCCAACGTGGAGTATTTCGACCAGGCGGGGATCGAGCCGCCGAGCCTCGGCAACTTCTGGTCGACCGACGACTACCTCGACAACGCAGAACAGCTCGTCGAGGAGTCCGACGCCGAGTACGGGCTGATGTCGCTCATTCACAGCTTCACGGCGTGGGCGTTCTTCTTCAGCGAGGACATCGACATTCTCAACGAAGAGGGGACGGAGGCGGTCCTGAACACCGATCGTGCCGTCGAAATTCTCACCCGGATGGCGGAGTTGACCGACGAGGGTATCATCCCCGAAGTCACGTGGACCGGCGACTTCGAGGAGACGAGCGAGTTCTACGCCGTCGGGGACACCGCGATCGGCTTCACGCGCGACTCCGCGCTTCGCCCCATCCAGGAGCAGGGCGAAGACTGGGTCGACGAGGAGTCGATCGAGATCGGTCCTGGCCCGGAGGGCGGGAACTTCGCCGAGTTCCACACGCTGAGCATTACCGAGTCGGACCACTCTGAAACGGAGCAGCAGGCGGCGTTCGACCTGATCGACGTGATCACGAACACCGAGTGGCAGAAGGACTTTCTCAGGGAGACGACCGTACTCGTCCCCAACGAGGAGGCGCTGGACGAGCTAGCGAACGACGACGAGTACCGCGAAGATCGTCCGCTGCTGGCGCAGCTGTACGACCAGTTCAATACGATTTCGGACGACCTCAGCGTCGTTCCGATCGTCCCGGAGCTGCCGGAGATCGACGACATCGTTCGCGCGGAGATGGGATCGGCGGGCCTCGGCGAGAAAGACCCCGAAGAGGCGCTTCAGGACGCCGAGGACCGGATCAACAACGCCCTCAACTAATACCGAGGAACTACCCCACTACCGAATTCACTCAATGTCGTCACTAGCCACTCTCCAAGACCGGGTTGCGGACCTCCGAAACGGCGAACTCGAGTTGAGTCGCTACCAGCGTCGAACGCTCATCGCCTGGGTGGTTCTGACCCCGCTCGTCACCTGGCTCATCCTGTACAAGTACATCGCCTTCCTCTACAACATCGTTCTCTCGTTTCACGAGCGGTCGCGGGCGGGCGACCTGACCTTCCTGGGACTGGACAACTGGGCCGCGCTCGCGAGCGACCCAGTGTTCCCGACCGCGCTGATGAACACGATTTTGTTCTTCCTCGCGGTGCCCGTCGCGATCGCGATAGCGCTCGGAATTGCACTACTACTGAACCGTCGGTTCCCCGGGGTTGACGTGTTCCGGGCGATATTCTTCCTGCCGTACATCACGATGATGGTCGCCGTCGCCGTGATCTGGCAGTACATCTTCAGCACCGATTACGGCGTGTTGAACTACTTCCTGTTAGAGCTCGGCTTGATAAGCGATAACATCAGCTGGCTCGGGAGAGCGTGGTACGCTCGGCTGTCGATCTTCATGATTCAGGTCTGGACGACGGTTGGCTTCTTCATGCTGATCATCCTCGCCGGGCTCCAGAGCATCCCACAGCAGGTGTACGAAGTGGCGAGCATCGACGGCGCCTCACGGTACCAGAAGTTTCGCTACATCACCCTGCCGCTGTTAAAGCCCACACTCGGGATCTGTGCGCTCGTTGGGATGGCGAGTACGTTCCGGCTGTTCGACGTCGTGATGGTCATGACAGGTGGCGGACCCGGAAACTCAACGGAGATCCTCCTCACGTGGATCTACAAGCAATCGTTCAACTACAATGACTTCGGCTATGGAGCCGTGCTCAGTATCATCATGGTCGCAATCACACTCATCATCGCCTTCGGCGGATACAAACTCCAGACGGAGCAGTACACATGAACGGAACGAACGGATTCGTCGACCGAAACGACGTCACGAACGCGTTCAAAAAACGCTTCGGTGAGAGCCGCGAGGAGTTCGGCGCGAAGGCGCTGTACTTCACGCTGAGTTGCCTGCTGGCGCTCCTCTTCGCGTTCCCCTACTACTGGCTGGTCCGCGTCGGCTTCGTCTGGCCGAGCGGGGCCATCCTCGGTGAGCGCCCGTCGCTGATCATCGAAGACCTCAGCTTCTACAACTTCGTGACCATCTACTACGAGATCGCACTGCTCCGCTACTTCCTCAACAGTGTGCTAGTGTCGTTGATCGTCATCGGTAGCCAACTGATCATCTGCTCGCTAGCGGCGTACGCCTTTACGATGGAGTTCTACGGACGGAAGTTCATCATGGGCGTTACCGTCGCAGCGATGCTGATTCCGTTTCACACGATCTTCCTGACAGACTATCTCGTCACCGTCCGGCTGGGGTTGGTGAATTCGTACGCTGGCATAGCCATCGTACACGCCGTGAGTATCGTGAACCTGCTTATCCTGTACTCGGCGTTCAACTCGATCCCGGACTCGATGATCGAAGCCGCTCGACTCGATGGCGCCTCTGAAGCGTTTATTCTGTTCGGCGTGATCTGGCCGAACGCTAAACCGGCGCTGACAGCGGTCGTCATTCTGGCGTTCGTCAACTCCTGGAACGAGTACCTGTGGGTGTTGCTCGTCGCGACCGACGACTCGTACAAAACGCTCCCCGTCGTCCTCGCAGAGTTTCAGTCCCAGCTGACGGGCGAGTTCACGCTCCAGTACGCGTTCGCGATCATCGTCCTCGTCCCGATCGTGATCCTGTTCGTCCTCCTGCAAAAACACTTCATCCAGAGCGTCACGATGAGCGCAATGAAACAGTGATTCAAATGGACCTGAAAATACCACCGCTGATCCTGCTCGTGGCGGAGAAGGTGACCGTGCGGAAGCTGCTGTTCAATCGGATCTCGATCGTGCTGGCGGTCGCCCTCGTCATCTCGATCGGGGTGTTCGGGTACGTCTCCGCGAATAACGACGGAAACATCCGCGGCACGGTCGTCGACGCCAACGGCGACCCCGTCGAAGACGCAACCGTCATCCTCGGCGAGGAGCGACGCCTCGGTCAGAACCCGACGCACGAGACGACGACCGATAGCAACGGCGAGTACCAGTTCACCGGGATGGAGGAGGTCCTCGAGTTCAGGCTACAAGCGTTCGGACCCGACGAGACGACGGAGAGCGAACAACTCCGTATCCACCTGAACTTCCAGGGAGAGAACTACGAACAGGACCTGGTACTGGACCAGTCCAGCTGAGACGAACGTCGACGAAATCAATGGTGTAGACAGGACAGGCACGCAATTTTTTATCGTCTCGCCTCCAGTACACAGTACGCGATGGATTGTCATTACAACGTATACGGATGTTTCCGAGAGCCGAGTGCAGATATCGAACTCGCAAAACGGGCCGTCGATGCCGGATTCGGTGGGATCTGGATCGGCGATCACTTCCTCCCGTGGATCAGTTCGAGACCGTACACCCATCACATTCTCCCGTGGTTCGGGGCGCTGATGAACGAAGTTCCGGACGTTCCGGTCGGGACGTCCGTCACGTGTCCGATGCTGCGATACCGCCCACCGCTGCTCGCACAGGCGCTTGCGACACTCGACAGCATGTATCCGGGACGGTTCCACCTCGGTCTCGGTGTCGGTGAGGCGCTGAACGAAGCACACTTTTTGGACGACTGGCCGGAGTGGGGCGAACGAGCGGCCATGATGATCGAAACGATCGACCTCCTCGAGAAGCTGTGGACTGCAGACGAGTACCTCGAGTTCGACGGCGAGTACTTCCAGTACGAGGGGATCCGACTCCACACCGAGCCGAAAGCCTCGCTTCCGATCCACTGGGCGGCGTGGGGTCCGACGTCGTGTACGCTCGCGGGAAAACACGCGGACCACCTGATCACAGCGGCATCCCCGAAGAAGATTCGTGAGAAGATCATCCCTCCGTACAAAGACGGGCTCTCGACTCGAGGGCGGAGTCTCGACGATGTAGACGTCACGACCGAGGTGTCGATCAACATCGGAGATCCGGACGAACTGGTACAGGAGATCCGCGACCGTGGTGAGTACGTCCCACACGATCAGATAGACAGCACTGACCCGCGGGAGATACAGCGCGAGGCCGACGACCGTCTCGCCGCGATGTCGGACGAGGAGATCCGCACCAAATACAACATCACGGACGATCCAGAAGAGGTCGTGAGGTTACTCCGGGAGTACGAACGAGCGGGTGTCACTCGCGTACTCGTTGGCTCGAAATGTGGCGATCCGCACGAAACGATCTCGGTCATGGAGGAACACGTGCTCCCCGAATTCGACTGAGCGATCTACGCGTTCCTGCGAACAAAACTGCCGAGAACGTAGTCTACAGTCGCCCGTCAGTTCCAGTCTTTCGGGCGGAGTCTCGTCTCTTTTATGATCGGGGATTTTGGTGTGGTAAAACCATATAATCTGATTTCCACCATGTTTCCAAGGGAACCAATATTGTCCAATATGAGAAATATTTGGGGTGTGAATCGGCTTCAGTTTCGAGGACTTCCTGGAGAAGTAGTTTCGTCCGCCCACTGTGTACCAGAGCGATCCTCTCAGAACACCGGACTGGTGAATATACTCTATCTTCACGGCCGACGGTGTCTAGGGCCAAAGTCCGGAAGAAATCATAAATGACTAAAATTAAATACAGTATGACTGAACGGCGGTTCCTGGGAGACGTCACACCGATACTAGTTGTAACATGAAGGGGCGCGCGCAATAGCTTCGACAGAGTATTGCAAAGATTGTAGAATAGCCCCCCAGAGTTTTTGACGTAGTAAAATTATCTTGATGTGTTTGGGCTATAGAATCAATGGACGACGAACCGAGGATCTGTTCTGTACGCTGAGCGGGTTGAACACACCCGGGCCGTTCGAGACTCGTTGGTCGTCTGCGAAAGAGCGACCTCCGGTTCGGGATACCCATGAAACTGTATACGCAGTCGATGTCGAGAGAGCACGCGCTCTCGAGTCACCGCTGACAGTAAAGACGTCAGAGCGAGGACTCAGATCGAGAAAGTCGATCCCGTCCAGGTCGAATCCGACCCCGGAGAGTGTCACCGGTCTTCGCTTCGGACTCCTCGAGATTGATGAACAGCACGGTCTCACCGGCATCGGCTCCGTCGCGAAGAAAGTGCAGCCCCAATAGCGTTTTTCCGGTTCCGAGCTCCCCGCGGAGGAGATAAGCGTCACCCGCGAGATAGCCGCCGTGTAGTACGTCGTCGAGCCCAGCGACTCCCGTTGAGAGCCGGGGTGGCAACCCAACCATACGTCGCCGACACTCACCTGCTATTTTCCCCGGTCTGTACCGATCAAATACCGTAATTCGACGAAGTCGCAGATATTCATCTCACCGTCTCGAGTCCGTCCGCGAACCCTGTGAAGGGAGACACCGAGGTGTCGACGGATCACCCCTCAACTCCGTTTCGCACACGCTGCGTGCGCCCGCTCGAGGGTCCGATCACCGTTCTCCGCAGACGATACATTGTTTCACCATAAATCGGCCGTAACTACACCCTACCTCCCGAATTCGGCCGCGTCCCACCCACGCCACCGCGGTTCCAGTAATCCACGAAACCGGCAGTAAGCGGTTTCTTCTCGCTGTCAACGCCCAGATACCAAAGGAAGTCTTCAGCATAGGAAATTTCGGGTCGCTTCAGACTCAGTGAGCAAAGAGATTCAAATGATCGAATATATCGACCCGAGACCATGACAAACCTCCCCCAACTGAAATCCATCCTGATTGCATGCATGGTTGTACTGTCTGTTCTCGCGACCGCGCCGGTAGCGATCGCAGACGACAGTCCGACACAGACCGTCGAAACACTCGAAAACGGTGACGACCTCTACCTCGCCTTCGGCGCCGACACCGGCGACCAAAGCCTCGAGGAGTACGTCGACGCCCACCTGAACGGTGACTCCGATGCCACCTCCGAGGTCATCCAGTACCAGAACGTCGGCCAGGTGAACATCCACGAGGAAGGCCTCGCGGTCTCCATCGCCATCGGCGGCGGAGACGCCACGGCCATCCAGCAGGTGGACCAGTACAACGACAACGTCCAGGACGGCGACGCCAGCGCCGCCAACGAGCAGATCAGCCACGAGACGCAGTTCGACAACGTCGGCGACGTCTACCTGCTCATGGGCAACGGCGACTCCCAGCAGTACGACGGCTGGGCGGTCGCAAACGGCGACGCCACCGTCAGCCAGACGGCCGACGCCACCGTCAGCCAGGCCCAGCTGGTCGACCAGACCAACATCGTCCAGAACGCGACCGCGTTCGCCTATGCCGAGAACGAAAGCGAGGCGACGGCGATCCAGGTCACCGAGCAGTCCAACTACAACCTCCAGGAGGGCGCGGCGAGCGCGGCGAACGTCTACGCCGACAACGCGTCCGCGGCCGACCCCGGTGAGCACGACAAACAGAAGAAACAGGACGGCCAGGACGGCGCTGACGCCGACCAGAGCGCGGACGCGACCGTCGAGCAGGCCCAGGAGGTCAGCCAGGCGAACGTCAACCAGCAAGGGACGGCGATCGCCATCGCCGTCGGCGAGAACGCCTCCGCGACGGCGATCCAACTCACCGAGCAGTCGAACCTCAACGAACAGGTCGGCTCCGCCGAGGCGCTCAACGTCATGCTCGATGCGACGGGGCTGAACATCGCCACCGCCGGCATCGAGGACGGCACTGACGTCCTCGCACAGGCGACCGAGGTCCACGACGATCCCGAGAAGAAAAGCGATGCTGACGCCGGCGCCGTCAACCAGACCGCAGAGGCCAGCGTCACCCAGTACCAGAGCGTCGAACAGGTCAACATCAACCTGGACAGTGCCGCCCAGGCGATCGCCACGAACGGCAGCACCGCCGACGCCGTCCAGCTGACCTACCAGCAGAACGTCAACGCACAGGTCGCCTCCGCCGAGGCGCTCAACATCTTCATCGACGACAGCGACCTCGACGAGAAAGAACGCAGCAAACTCGAGGCCGCGTGTTCGAACTACGAAGGCGTCGTGCTGACCGAGACGAGCGTCGCGACCATCGGCGGCGACTCCGTCGACGACGTCGACCGCCTGAGCTTCGATTACGACGGCCCGCACGACGAACTCAACGCCGTCGAGCAGTGGTCGACCGCCGAGGTCGAACAGAGCCAGAACATCACGCAGGTGAACTACCAGTCGAACACGGCGTTCGCAGTCGCCGAGGACGACGGTGAGGCCTCGGCCGTCCAGATCACGATCCAGGAGAACCAGAACGTCCAGTTCGCGGAAAGCGAGTCCGCCACCTACGCGGAAGGTGACACCGGTACCGACGCCGAGAAGGATACGAAGGACGACGCGAACGACACGGACGAGAAGAAAGACGAACCGGAAGAGGAGGAGAAGAAGACCGACACCGAGAAAGACGACACCATCACCGACGACGAACCGACCGACGAGAAGAAAACGGACGACGAGACGGACGCCGACGATGAGTACGACGACGACTCGATGCCCGGATTCGGTATCGCAGTCGGCCTCGTTGCGCTCCTCGTTGCCGGCGCACTCGGCCTGCGCCACAACCGGTGAACCGCGACGCGAACGGCTAACCGTCTCGAGAACTTTTTCTGCCGGAGTTTGACGCGGTGAGTCAATACCACGTCAGCCCGTCAGGATGTGCTCTCGATTCCCTCACCATCCACCCACGACGACAGTCGTAGACTCTCTCCTCTATCCGGTAATCCACCAACCGGTCCGCCGCCGTCGCCGTCATACTAACGCATCATCAAAACACTAAATATCAACCTTACTACAACGAAGAATCCCTTTGCCTGTAATTTTCCAACATATAGATAGATACTTTAAAAAATATTTAATAACTCACATAACATGTGTACGGGTGCGATGTCCGACTTACAACCATCGGCCGGCAAGCAGTTCGTTGAGTACCTCAAAGCCCACCCACGCGCGCTCGGTGCGCTGTTCACGCTCTGTCTGTTAGCTTCCCAGACCGGCAGCGTGGCGGCAGCCAACGGCGGCGCGATCTCGTAGTTCCTCACCACGAGCAAGACCTTTTCTTTACGGGTAGAAAGGCCTCTCAGCCGAGAGACGCTTCTACAGTACAGATGGTCAACAACCCCGACCTCACGGGTCGGGATATCCGCCTTGGCCGCCGAGGAACTCCCGTTACGGCCGAAACGTCACTACAGCGCTGAGATGTCGACGTCGTCGCTCCAGCGCAGTTCTCCGTGTATGCGGATGGGAACGTTCTCGAGCGCCAGAAATTGCCGTAGTTCGGTTCGCGAGAGTCGAAACGGCTTCAGGGACCCGCCGCTCAGGAAGTACTCCTCGTTGGAGGCGACGTAGGGGATAAACAGTGTGCCGAGCCCGCGGCGGGTGGTCGGGTACGTCCGAATTCCGACCGTGAAGCCCTCCCCGTTGCGCTCGATTTCACAGAGGTTGGGAACGCTGCTCTCCGCCTGGGCGATCGCGAGCCCGCCGTCACCGAGGACGACGTACTGCTCGCCGTGGCCGACCGCGTCGCGGGCGATCTCGTGGACGGCGTACAGCGGAAAGCCGCGGTTGAGCAGTTGGGCGATCGTCTGGCCCATCTCGATCGCCTCGCCGTTGACGACGTCGTCCAACGTCGCGATGCCGCCGATGCTCCCGCCCTCGATGAGGTGGATACCCTGCTCGTAGGACCGACAGGCGTTCAGGAAGAACGAGTCGGGGCCGACGGCCTCGAGGGTCGCCACATCCAGGCTCCCGTCGACGCATCTGATCCCGTCGCTGTCGATGTGACCGATGTAGTGCAGGAAGTCCACCGGCGTCTCGAGGACCGCCCGCAACTCCGCGACTGTCAGGTTGTGATGGATCGTCGTTTCGAACGGAAAATCGCTCCGGGAGCCGTACACCTCGTCGATGAGCGCCCGTTCGGCGTGCATACTGGTCAAGGGATCGTCACTCGGCGGCGACTCCGGAACCTCGTTGTAAACGACGGTGAGTTCGATGTCGCCCTCGACCTGCTGGCGGCCGATCCGGTTCCGATAACCCTCGAGTACCGCCTTGTTGACCCCCAACGGAACCCCCTCGCCGATCCAGAGCTCCTCCATCGTCCCCGTTCGCGCTGGCCGGACGGACGTCGGCGAGGCCCCGCGGGCTGGCGCGTCGGGACCGACACCATCGTGTCGACGGACCTCGTCGGCGACCGTCTGTCGGTCGTCAGGGGGTGCGATCTCCACGGCGCGCGTGGGGTGGACTACTGCGAGTCGGTGGGCGAGAAACGGGAGAAACTCGACGGATGCGGGCACGGGATCGACGTGTGCGGCGACCTTCCAGTCGGGGAGCAGCGGTTCGAGCGCCGAAAACGGGATCTCGAAGTAGCGCTCGAGGCGCGCTGCGGACGGACAGCCGTAGAGCGCTTCGCAGTCTACGTCGAGCTGTGACTCGAGCTGGCGGCGTTCGTACAGCGCCACGGGGTGGACGCCCTCGGTTCGGACCACACAGTCGAGGACGAACAGTCGCTTCAGCGTCCGTTCGACCCCGGTAACGTACTCCACTTGGTCGTCGAGGACGTAATCGAAACCGGTCTCCGTGACCAGTCGCGGCCTGTCCGCCGGAACGAGGCCGGCACCGAGGTAGTACGCCAGCGGCGCGGCCGCGTAGATCGACGGCAGGTCGGGAGGCACCTCGAGACGGATTTCCGTCTCGGGCGGCTCGAGCCCGTCCGGAATCCGCAACGAGTCGCCGCGGGCCACGACTGGAGGGTGGCCGCGGTTTGAGGGAAACGACCGTTCGGGGCTCAGGGTCTTGAGCCCCGAGGCGAACGTCGAGACGGCAGCCATCACGTCTCGTGGTTCGTCAGTCGTGGTTACCGTCGCGGCGGGCCCCTCGTGATACGAGGTCGCACCGATCGCAACCGGCGTCTCGTCGCCGAAGTCGATGTACGTCTGGAGCAGATCCGACGAGACGGTTACGCTAGCGTGGACGTCCACGTACAGCCGGATCGGCGCGGCGACCTCGAGACAGTACCGCCCCTCGGGGAGCGTCTCAGTTGCCATCTGCTCGACGCTCGCAAGGAACGTTCCCGTCTCGTCTCGGATGACGACCGGCACGACCGTCGGAAACGTGAGCGCACTCGTCGACAGCGAGACCGCCGCGTCGACGGGCGCGGGGAACGTATCGGGGTCCGCCCGCTCGAACGAGACGGGAGCGGGCGTCCAGAGGAGGTACCGATGGCGGTCGATCAGATCGAGCACTTCGACGCCGTACTCCCCGTCGGCTGGCTCGAAAGTGACGGAGTTTACAGATTGGGCCGTCGCCCTTCGGTCGGACGTCTCCCTCGAGAGACTCATCACGTACGTTACGGCTCAGTGAGGTAAATGCGCTTTCTCACGATTTCGGGAACGTTTCCGGGCGAAGCTCATACCCGTGGTAGTCAGTCGTAGCCGCCCCGCGCGAGAAACCTCGACCGTTCGGTGAGCGACCCGGCGGGAATG
Organism: Natrononativus amylolyticus; assembly: GCF_024362525.1. Lineage (GTDB taxonomy): Archaea > Halobacteriota > Halobacteria > Halobacteriales > Natrialbaceae > Natrononativus > Natrononativus amylolyticus. Next base: position 602,258 of record NZ_CP101459.1, on the reverse strand, counting down.
CGTTCATATACTTCGGGACGGTTCGTTTCGATATCCGATGTCACTGCTCGACCGCGTCGGGCCCCTCCGTCAGCCTCAGTACACCGGATCGGACCGCTGCTGGCCGTGTACCCTCGGGAACGTCGCTTTCCTCGTTCTCCTCTCGCTGGTCGTCGCACCCGTTTCCGTGACCGGAGGCGGACTCGTGTTGCTCGTCGGAGGCGCCACGATCTGGCTGCGGGGGTATCTGGTCCCGTACACCCCGCAGATCACCGCCGCCCTGTTCGAGCGCCGCAACGCTGACCCGACGCGTCCGGAAGACGGGACAGCGAACTCGCTCGCAGGTGATACGACCGACGTCGACGGCGAAGTGCTCCTTTCGGAACTCGCGGCGGCCGACGTCCTCGACGTTACGGCGGAATCGGTCGCCCTCACCGACGAGTTCCGCGATCGCTGGGACGGCGAAATCGCCGTACTTCGGGAGTACGACCACGCATCACTCGCGTCTGCCGTCCTCGAGGCCTCACCGGTCGCAGAGGACGTCGACGTGGTCGACCGGGACGGGCAGCGTTATGTCGTGCTCTCCGACGGGACGGACTCGATCACCGCCGAGTCGTGGGTCAGGCGCCCCAACGCGCTCGCACAGACGGCCGCGGTGCGCACGCTTGCCGCGTACGACATCTCCGAGAGTCGGCGGGCGTCGGCCGCGTACGCCCTCGGACTGTTTCTCACGCACTGTCCCGCCTGCGAAGCAGCGCTGACCGACGGTATCGTCGGCGGCTGTTGTGGCCCGCCACAGACGGCCGCTGACGGGACACCCAAGTCCGCGCTCACCTGCAACCGGTGTCAGGTCCACCTCCACGTATTCGAGTGAGCGATCGCCACTCCCCGCGATGCCGGAAACCGGTGGGTTTTGTGAGTGGACGCCCCACCGACAGCCATGGCCAGTTCGTTTCAGTCGACAGCAGACCTCTGTGATGCCCTCACAGCGAGATCGTTCGATCGCCCGCCAGCGCTCGTCGCCAACGCCCACATCACGGGCTGTAGCGTCGCGCGGGCGCTCGCCGCCCACGACGTTCCGGTTATCGCCCTCGATCGCAACGGCGACGGGGTCGGGCCGTACACCGACGCCGTCGTCACAGCGGGCGCGGTAAGCTTTCCCCTCGAGGACCCCGAGGCGTTTCGCGCGGACGTCGAACGCATCGCCGCCGTCCTCGAGCACGAGCCGGTCGCCTTCCCCTGTATGGACGAGTGGGTTCACGCCTTCGCCGGCAGCGAGCCTGACGGCGTCAGGCGTCCCTTCGCCGACCGGAGCGTAATCGAGGCCGTCCTGGACAAGGAGTCGTTGTACGCCCTCGCCGAGGAACTCGAGGTTCCCTACCCCGAGACGTACCGCCTTTCGGAGGTCGACCCGGAGACGGCCGCCGACCGACTCGGCTACCCGTTCGTCGTCAAGCCCGCGCGCAAACGCGAGTTCGAGGAGCTACTGGGGACGAACGTCGTCGAGGTGGGCGACGCCGCCGAGTTCGAGGAAGTCGTTTCCCGCGCCGATGAGGCGGGTGTGCGGGTGATGGCCCAGGAGAAAGTCCCGATCGCGACCGGGAAGGACCGGTCGTTCGCCTCCTACGTCGCCCCCGACGGGGAGACGACAGGCGTCGTCGGCAACGCCCGCGTCCGATATCCACGCGCCTACGGCACCTCCTGTGTCGTCGACACGGTGTCCGACCCCGTTCTCGAGGAGCGCGCCCGTTCGATCCTCGAGACCGCGGGCTACCACGGGATCAGCGAAGCCGAGTTCGTCTACGACGAAACCCGCGAGGAGTACGTCCTGCTCGACATCAACACCCGCCCCTGGAAGTGGATCTCGATGCCGGTCGAAGCCGGCGCGAACCTCCCCTATGCAGCGTATGCCGAGGCCGTCGGCGAGCCCTACGACTCCGGTCCGGTCGAGGAGACGCGGTGGGTCTACCTCCGGGATTACCTGGCGGGACTCGCGAGCGATCCCACCGCTACCGACGTCCTCTCGAACGACGAGTGGCGGGCGCTGCTTTCGGGCGAGTTCGAGACCGCCCAGGGGCTGACCACCGGCGTCTACCGACCCTCCGACCCGGGCCCGACACTCCAGTTGCTCGAGACGGAGTTCGGCGGTCCCGACTACTACTGTTCGTGCTGAATCGGCCCTGACCGCCGCCTGGTTCCTCGAGGGGGTTCCTCGCTTACCGGTGTCACCTCCTCTTTTACCCGGGCGCCGAAAACGAACGTCCAATGAGCGAGCCGCT